>NZ_CAUDSG010000011.1:0-43607 GCF_958451995.1 Candidatus Avelusimicrobium alvi | reverse complement strand
CCAAGCAAGACGGGCCGTGCTTTTTCCAATTTATCAAAAAAAAAAAACAAATCAACCCCCTTGCCGGGGGCAGGGCCCAGAGCCTGGGCTCCCTTCTCTGGCCTGGCCAGGGCTAACGCAATAAGCGGTGCTATTAATTAGAGGGGAACAACAAAGGGGGTATGAAACCGCCCGCAGGGTCCGGGCCTGGGGGCTCTGGCGGCGCGCAGCGTGCCTGACCAGAGCTCAGCAAAACACGGTGCTTTTAGATACTTGGGAGAGAAACATTCGGGGATGTACCAGGGGGCGGTTTTCTATGCGGACACATCCGACTAGCAGAGCGACATTGTTTAAACAATGTCGCCAAGTAGCGTAAAATCTACCCGTCAAACAAGAGGGAAAGCATCCCTGCTTCACAAATTCGGCCGGTATTTTGCGGATAAAAAACTCCCCGCGCATACATCTCGCGCGGGGATGAAAATACGGCTTATAAAAACTACTTGCTTTCGGGGGCGGACGGCTGGGGCGCGTCCACGGCGCGGTCCTGCACCTGTTCGGTAAACGTCAGGCGGTCGCGGTGGATGGGCCCGGCCAGCGCGGGAACCTCTTTGCGGATAAAATAATGCGGCTTCAGGTACGGTCTCCACCCGTCAAAACGCAGGCGGTAGATGGTTTTAAGCGGATAGAAATCCGGCGTGAACAGCGCCAGATATCCGCCCAGCCCGCCGCCGTTTAAGTATTCGGGCATTTCGGTATAGCCCACCAGGCGCGAATGAGGATACAGCGTGGCTTTTAAATGCGGCACTTTGGTAAGGGCGGCCTCCGCCTGGCGTACAGACAGCAAATCGCGCGTGGGGTCCAGGCCGTCGCCCACCATGGTTCCAGCGCGGACCTGGTCCAAATCCGGCGCTTTCAAATCTTTTAAATAGGGTACGGATTTAAGCGTCAGCACGCGCGGCGCGAGGGTTTCCAAATCAAAGGTTACTACGCGCACATTGGAAAAACTCATCGGCTCAAAGCGGCTGACGGTGGAGGTGCCGTCGTAACCCGGTTTCACCTGGCCCATAAAGCCCCCGTCCGTAAACGACATCTGGCATACGCCGCCCACTTTGTCAAAATTATTGATTTTTACCGTCAAAGAAGACGGCGTGGCGTCCTCCAGCTGCGAAAGCGGCGCCCCAGCATATTCCGCCCCGTTCATGCGCACGGCGGAACCGAACGACTGCCGGTACTGCGACACCATCACATCGGCAAACTGTTTAACCGTCAGATAATTGGAAGGTTTTCCCAGCACCAGCCAATTCTGCAGTCTGTCCAGCCACGAAGCGCGCGGCGAGGCGGTTTTGTTGACAAATTCCACGGCCGCCAAATTGCGCCGTTCGTTTTCCCAGGCAACCCACTTTTTGCTGTTAAGGAAAAACTCCGGCGTGCTGCCTTCTTTAAAAAACACGGTGGGCCGTTTTTGCGTAAAGTATTCTTTTAAGCTGACCGATTTCCCGCCGTCCAGCGGCACGGGTTTGCGCCACAGCTCGTTCACCCGCTTGCGGTCCGCCTTTAAACCCGGGCGGCGGATTTCCGCCACCAGCTCCCGCCAGTTGTGACGCAGGCCGGCGGTCATGCGCGAGTCGTTGGTATAGCGGAACCCCTGCTCAAAGCTGTAGTCGGCCATAGTGGTGGCCAAATCTTTCAGTTCCACATTATGGGTAAAGATGGAGCCGTCCTCTTCCGCCAGCTCCACAAAGCGTTTGACGTTTTCGTTAAATTTGTTTTTATAATACCCCGCGGGCAGGCGTCTCGTCCCCGCGATTAAACGCGCGTCGTACATAAAATCCGGCAGGCGGCCCGTTTCGCGGATGGGGTTTAAAATCACTTTTTCCGCCTCTTCCATAGACATATAATACAGGTATTCCATCACGTTGTTGGCCTTGGCGGCGGACATACCTTCAATGGCTTCCACCTGGTCACGCGGACGGAAATAGCCGTTTTTAAAGTATTCCAGCCAGTCGCGGATGATGCTGTCCTCATCTTTCAGACCGGAAGGATATTGTTTGCTTACCAATCCCGTGCGCGGCGTGCGCTCCAGCACGGGCACCACGGGGTTGTAGCCTTCGGCGGGAGCCTGGACAACCGATTCGGCGGGTTTGGCCGCGAACCATTTTTTAATCCGGCGGCCCCATTCCATCACGGGCAGGCCGGAATACAACGTCCCGGACGAAGCCGAAGCCGGCTCCGTGCGGGCAAAAAAACTGTATGAACGGGCGGAGGGGGCCGCTGGGCCGCCGGCAGACAAAGAAGCATTTTCCTCCGCTTGCATAGCAGCCGGCCCCTCCACCTGCAAAGACGGGGCCGCCTTCACTTCAATCGGGTTGACGGGAACCGCCGCCGTCTGCCCGGGCCGTACGCCGGACGCAGTGCGGCGTGCGGCTAACGCCAGCCAGTCGCGGGCGGCGTCAGCGGAAAAATCCAAATGGCGCACGTTTAAAACGCATACGCGCCGGACAAGATTCTCCAGCACGGCTACATCCGAAACGGCTTCCGCCCGCTCCGGCGCGGGAACGGACACGGGTACGCCGCCGGCGCGCGCAAACAAAACGGTTTGTTTTAAGGCTTCGGTGGGTTTAGCGGACGCCAGCAATTTTTCAAACGCGTCATAGGCTCTTAAAGACAGCAGCGCGCGGGACACCGCCGTAAACGCCACGGGTTCCAGCACGGTGTCTGCGGCCGCTTCGTATACGGACAGCAGAACGGGCGCGTCTTCGGCGGCCCCGTAAAAACCGATGCCGGACACGTCGGCCAACGCTTCCATCGCCCGCACGGCGGCTTGCGGCTTGGCCGCCGCCAGCTGTTTAACGGACGAAAAAGCGGCTAATTCTTTAAACGCGTCTTTCTTTTGAAGCAAATCCACCCGGTATGTTTTTAAAGCGGCGGCCGCCTGCCATTCGGTTACGGGCGCGCCGCGTTCCAGCGTAAGCGTTAAAAATTCATTCTGCAGCAGAGCGGTGCGTCCGGCGGCGGGCGGAACGGCAAAAATAGAACGCACGAGCGCGGGCGAAGAAGCCCCCTTGGCCACCTGCTCCCGCACCGATTCGGCCGGCAGCATAACGGACACCTGTTTTTGTACCTGGGACAATACGGCAGATTCCACCCGGCTCCCCTTTACCAGCGGCGCACGCACGGCGGAAACGGACGGCACGGAAACGGCCGCGCCCGAAACGCGCAGGCCCGGCGCATACCGCAGCCCCGCCGCACTTACGCGGCCGGCGGCCGGAATGGATTTTTCCGCCCCGCTGCCCAGCGCTTTAATCACCGTCCCGACGTTTTTAGCGGGCACCTGCGCCGAAGCCGCCCCGCAGATCACAAGGCCCGTCAATGCACATAAAAATTTTTTCATCCGTATCATCCTTTTGCGTAAAATTCTTTATTTTATTATGCTAAATCCCCGCTATACAAACAAGGGCCATTGGCCCTATACGCCCGGGCCAATGGTCCTATATAAAGATGGGTCCCGTTTTACAGCGCGGCCAGCTTTTCGGCCAGCGGGTTTAACGCTTCTTCGCGCACGAACTCAATGCGTCCCTCGTCCGCCGCGCGCGCCGCGGCGGGGTTTAACGGCAGGCGCACCACGGGGGACAAGTCAAACGCTTTGCCCATTTCCGCCGCACGGCCGGGACCGAAGAGTTCTATTTCTTTCCCGCAGTCCGGGCATTTTAAATAGCTCATATTCTCCACCAGCCCCAGCACGGGCACGTTCATCATTTTAGCCATTTTAACGGCTTTGCCCACAATCATCTGCACCAGTTCCTGCGGAGAAGACACAATCACAATACCGTCCACCGGCAGGGATTGGAACACCGTCAGCGTTACGTCCCCGGTGCCGGGCGGCATATCAATAAACAAATAATCCACGTCCTGCCAGATAACGTCCGTCCAAAACTGTTTGACCGTACCCGTAATCAGCGCGCCGCGCCAGATGACGGGGTCCGTCTCGTTTTCCAACAGCAGGTTAAGAGACATCACCTGCACGCCGCCCTGGCTGGACACGGGGTAAATACCGTCCTGGTCGCCGGTGGCGCGTTCGTGAATGCCGAACATTTTAGGCGCGGACGGCCCGGTAATATCCGCATCCAGCACGCCGCAGGAATACCCGCGCCGCGTCATTTCCGCAG
The DNA here is from genome assembly GCF_958451995.1 of Candidatus Avelusimicrobium alvi. Taxonomy (NCBI): domain Bacteria; kingdom Pseudomonadati; phylum Elusimicrobiota; class Elusimicrobia; order Elusimicrobiales; family Elusimicrobiaceae; genus Candidatus Avelusimicrobium; species Candidatus Avelusimicrobium alvi. The sequence goes on along the minus strand of NZ_CAUDSG010000011.1, from coordinate 39,462 downwards.
CCAAAAGGCCCGTTACGAAAGATTTTCCCACCCCGCCTTTTCCGCTCACTACGCCGATGACGTGTTGAATGCGGCTTCTCAAATGCGGTTTGTCTTTGGGCATTTCGCCCGGTTTGCGGCTCGCGCAATTGGCACCGCAGGAAGAACAATCGTGCGAACAATTTTCGCTCATTTGGAACTCCTTTCAATTAAATTAAAATTTTCATCCGCCAGCCCCCACAGGGCCATTTTTCCGCCCGGCAGGAGTTTCACCGCCGCGTAGCGGGCATTTTCAAATTTCTTGCCGGTGCCTTCCTGAAAGAAATACTGCCGGGGCACCAAATACTCTTTGCCGCGCGTGCGGACGGATACCGCCTCACCACCGGGCTGACGGGACAGCACCCGATTCTCCCCCAAATACAAAACGTCTTCATCCGCTACGCCGGGCACGGTTTCAAAGTCGTAAAAAAGCGTCATATAATCGCCCAGCAAAAAAGCGCGCGGATCCCTCGGCGCGATTTTTAAATACGCCTCCGGGGCCCGTTCAATTTGGGCGTACAGGTTCCACGCCCAGCCGGCCAGAAGAGCGGACAACCCCAACGTGCAGAAAAAGAAAATTTTACCGCGCATATTGTTTCCCCCCTCTTTTAAGCGCAAAATACGCCGCCAGCGCCGCCAGGCCGGACACCGCCAGCATGCCCGATTTGTACAACAGCGAACCGTCCAAATCGTAATACAGCATAAAGAGCGCGCACGCGAACCACGCGCTTCCCAGCCACTCCACCATGCGTTCGCGCAGGCCCCGCCCCGCGGTCATCACGCACAAGGCGGCAAACGCGCTGAGCCCCAGCATACACGCGGCCAGCGCCGTCAAAACACACCCCCACCGGCGGCCCTTGGGGGACAGACTTTTCGCCCGGCTGACGGCCCACGCCGCAAGCCCCGCGGCGGGCACCAGCGCCCATGAAAATTTATCCGCGCCGCACGCCGTCCATACGCCGCCGACGGCCAAACACGCATACGCCAGCGGACGCAGCCGTACGGAACGAACCGCAAACAGCAGCAGCCCCGCCAGGCACAGCGCCGCACCCAGCCACGCCGCCGGCTCGTCCCACCGTCCCCACAGCGAACCCGCATAGCACGCGAACAATCCCACTGCGGCGGCGGAAAAAATAAAACGGTCCGCCGGCTGTTTAAAAAACGGCCAGCCCGCAGCCGCCACGGCCGCCGCGATGCAGGCGGCAACCAGCAGCTGCGAAGAAGTGTCCCCGCTAAAATGCGGCACGCCGTAAATCAACAGCCCCTTGCCTGATACCGCAAACATAAAACCGAGCTGGGCCAAAAACGCTTCGCCCGCCGATTTGCCGCCTTCCCCCGCGCGCGCCAGCCCGTACCCGAAGGCGGCAAACAGCGCGCCGCACAGGACGGCAAACGCCGACGGAAACGCGGAGTAAAACATCAAAAACATGGTACACATCAGCGCGAGCGAACTGATAAACGCGCCCACAAACAATAATACCAGCACCGCGGGATGCACCGGGGAGGGACGTCCGTCCAGATACTGTTTGACGGCGTCGCGTTTTTCGGCCGGAAGAGACTGTAATAATTCCTGTTCGGTCATTTCGTCCTCCGCATATATTCAATTCCTTTCCAGGCGCCCGCGCCCGCCAGCGCAAATACGCACATAAATACCGGGCTTCCCCATTGATAGGCAAAAACTTCCATCCGCACCAGCCAGCAGCTGACCCACACCGCGGCGCACAGGGCGCTCACGCCCAGCACCATCGGGCTTTTAAATTTCTTTACCGCCAGCCACGCCGCCGCCAGGATAAATACGGCGCATACATAAGAAGGCGTTTGAAACGTGCGCCGCAGTGTATCGTACGCCGCGCAGGAAGTCAGGTAAAACGCGGCGGGAATAAACGCCCACGCGCGGAAATTTTCCGGCCATTTTTTAAACCAAATACACCCTTCCGCCAGCGCCCAAAACAATACGGCGGCGGAAGCCAGCGCATAGAACCCGCCGGTAAAACCGTATTTGTCTTCGGCAAACATCCCCCACGCCAAAAACGCGCCCAGCCACAGCCAGCGCACGCCCGAAATGGCGGCCAGTACGGCCATCATCACGCTCCAGGCCGCAAACCATTCGTATACGTAAGACTGAAGCTGAAACGCCTGCCCGCATACGGCGGTAAACACGCCGCACAGCACGCCGGCTCCCGCGGCAAAAATCTGCCCGGGTACGGAAGAAGGACCGTATCTCCACACGCCCGCCCCGCACAGCACCAGCCCGGCAAGCGGCAGGCCCAGTTTTAAAAGCAGGCCCATATCCGCCCAGTTATAGGCAAAAAAGCAAATCACCGCCGCCAGCAATAATACACCGCCTAACACAAGCAGCCGCCGCAGGCCCCATTCGGCCCACGGTTCGGCCGGCAGCGCGGATACGGCGCGGTCATACTGCGTACGCGAAAGCAGGTTTTCAGCCAGCAAATTATCTAAAACGGATTTATTTATCATACCCCGATTATACAAAATTCCCCCGCCCAACAAAGCCGGCGTAAAAGCTATAATATTAGTATGTCCCTGATACTTTGGCTTATTTTCCCAGCCGCTTTGCTGCTGATATGGTATATGCTGGCCCGCCTGGGGGCGCGCATCGTATTCCGCCCGCAGAAAAAACGCTGGCCGCTGAAACTGCCTTTTGAAAACCTTTCTTTCCCCGCGCCGGACGGACGGATGGTTACGGGCGTGTATCTGCCCGCCCAAAACAACCGGCCGACCCTGCTGTTTTTCCACGGGAGAGGGGGCAACGTGTCCCACTTTGAAAAGTTCGCACTCGCCTACGCGCCCAAAGGCTACGGGATTTTGATGTTTGATTACCGGGGCTTCGGCCTGTCCCAGGGCAGTCCGTCCCAAAAAACGGTGTTTGAAGACGCGCAGGCCGCCGCGCGCTATTTGATGAGCGTAAAAAAAATCCGCCCGCAGGACATCGTGCTCTACGGCCATTCGCTGGGCAACGCGCCCGCGCTGTTTACGGCGCAGCGCCTGGAAAAATTCCCTTTTAAAGCGCTGGTTTTACAAAGCCCCTTTTTAAGCGCGCCCGCCATGGCCGCCTGCCTGTGGACGCACACCTACGAACCCAATTCGCTCACTTACCGCCTTATTTCCGCGTTCGCCGCGCCGTTTTTACACCTGAACCGTTTTGACAATACGCGCCCCGCCGCGCATATCCGCCGCCTGCCCGTGCTCGTGTGCATGAGCCGCGCGGACGCCACCATCCCCTGGCGCATGAGCGCGCGGCTGGCGGATGCCGTTCCGCACGCCAAACGCTTTCTGTCTCCGTCGGGCGGACACGACGAATTCGCCTGGGCCGCCCGGGCGGCGGACGGGTTTATTAAAAACCTTCCTTAAAAAGTGTTTTTATGATACTATAATTCGTGGAGAGAAAATCCTGAACTATGCGCAAATATATTCCTACTATACTGCTGGTGGTGCTGCTGGGCGGCTGGGCGTTGTTTTTTGACCGGGTGACGGACCATTTAATTTTTGAACCGACCGACCAGGTCTACACGCTCCAACTGCCTTTTGAAGAAGTTACCTTCCCCGCCAAAAACGGGCAGAAGCTCCACGCGCTGTATCTGCCCGCCAAAGAGGACAAACCCACGATTTTATTTTTCCACGGCAACAAATACAATGTGTACAGTTTTCAGGATTTCGCCCGCCCGTACGCCGAAAAAGGCTACGGCGTTTTTCTGTTTGACTACCGGGGCTACGGCAAAAGCGAAGGCTCCCCCTCCGAAAGCCATTTGTATGAGGACGGCTCCTCGGCCCTGTTCCACCTGATGCTGAAGGAAAAAATCTTCCCGCAGGACATTGTGCTGTGGGGCTTTTCGCTGGGCAACGCCCCCGCGCTGTACGTAGCCTCCACCTACGACAAACTGCCTTTTAAAGGCGTCATCCTGCAAAGCCCGTTTACCAATATGGCCGATATGGGTTTTTATATGCTCTCGCAGCGCTACGACGGCACCGCCGCGGCCACCATTCTGCCTATTTTCTTAAAACCGCTTTTGTGGCACAAAAATTTTGACAATACCCGCCTGATCGGCCGCGTCCGCGCGCCGATGCTTATCGGGTTCTCGCGGCTGGACCGCACGATACCCTGGACGATGAGCCGCGCCCTGGCCGCCAAATCGCCCCGGGGCACCCAGCAGTTTCTCTCGCCCGCGGGCACGCATCACAGCTTTGAATGGTTTGAGTCCGAAGCGCTCCGCTTTTTGGAATCCTTAGACAACGGCGGGAAATCCTCCACGCCGGCCTCGGTAAACACCACCCCCGCCGGGAAAAGCTGAGCCGCCCGCGCCTAAAACGGCCGCCCTATCGGCAAGCCGCCCCGATTTTTTGTATAATAAGTACAGACGCCTGAGGCCCGCCACTCGCGGGCGGCGTAATTTGGAGAGGTGTGTGAGTGGTTGAAACAGCAGGTCTCGAAAACCTGTAAACCGCAAGGTTTCGAGGGTTCAAATCCCTCCCTCTCCGTGCAGCTATACAACCCCATTCCCCGACGGGAACGGGGTTTTTTGCGGCCTCTTCCGTCGGGCCAAGTTTGTAATAAATGAGCGTATTTTGTAATCAAACAGCCAATTTTGTAATAAAAAACGCTACTAAAAACGCTACTATTAACCCCGCAAAAATTTATACCAAAAGGCCCCAAAAAGGCTAGTTATTTATAAATTTTTCTTATTTTTAGATGTCCGTTTGTTCCGTACAGCTCTTACAGGCCACGCGGCACGGCAGGCCGTATTTTCGGCACACGGCCTCGCTTAAATAGCGGTCAAACTCTGCAAACGGGCATTTACCGTCCATCTTCGCATACCTCTTTAAACGCCACCAGCGCGCGCAGGTTTTGGTCGTTTAAAGCTTCAATGCCCGCGTCCCGGTAATCAAACTGAATGCGGCAAATGGCCGCGTTAGATGTCCTCACGGTCGCGCAGCCGCTTAAGACACTCATCGCGCCCCAAATCAGAATTACTCCTAATAATTTTATCCACTTTTTCACGTTCCAACTCCTCCTGTTTGACCTGTTCCAGCGCGGCAGATTTACGCGCCAATTTGGCAGACAGGGCGGCTATAACCCACACCGCCCCGGCCGATAATACCACTTTCAATAATGCGTCCCACATAATCCTCCTGCTTTGCTACAATAAATTAAATTCTTTTTTGGAGTTCAATATGACAAAATCCGCTTTAGCCGTTTTTGAAAATTTTAATATCCGCCGCCAATATGATGAAAAAACTGATACTTGGTATTTTTCCGTAGTAGATGTTATCCATGCACTCACAGAAAGCCCGCGCCCTCGCAAATATTGGAACGCCCTTAAAACCAAATTAAAAGAAGAGGGAAGCGAGTTGTCCCAAAATCTGGGACAACTGAAAATGCAAGCATCTGACGGCAAATTCTATACGACGGACGTGGCCACTCCGGAGCAGCTTTTACGCCTCATCCAATCCATCCCCAGCCCCAAAGCGGAACCTTTCAAATTGTGGCTTGCCAAAACCGGCTATGAGCGCATCCAGGAAACTGCCGACCCCTCCAAAGCCATAGACCGCGCACGCCGCCACTGGAAAGAGCAAGGGCGCCCTCAAAAATGGATACAACAGCGCATGATGGGCCAGGAAACCCGTAACAAATTAACCGATTACTGGCAGGGACACGGGGTAACCGAATCCAAAGACTTTGCCGCATTAACTAATATCATCCACCGGGAATGGGCCGGAATAACCGTTGCCCAGCATAAAAAATTAAAAGGCCTTAAAAACCAAAATCTGCGCGAACACATGAGCGAAGCGGAACTCCTTTTTACCGCCCTTGCCGAACTCTCCACCCGCCAAATAGCCGAAAAAGATGAAGCAAATGGACTGGAACAAAATAAAGAAGCCGGCAAAAAAGGCGGTAGACTCGCCAAACAGGCGCGCTTACAGTTTGAAAAGGCTACCGGGCAAAAAGTAGTTACCAAGCAAAGCTCGCTTCCCGGATTTACTCCCAAAAAAATAACGAAAAAATAACCCCGGGGGCGGCCCCATAATCCGCCCCTTATATCATTTATCCGCCTTTTTGCCGATGACAGACCCGTCCGGGTTTACCAGACTCAGCGCAGACAGAACCTTTAATATTTTTGCCCACACCGTGTCGTCTTTAGTTGTAGAGGTCAGTTTTACAACGGCGGACACCACTACCACCACACCGCCGATAATCGTCAGTACGTCGTCCCAATGTGTCGTAATCCATTCCATATTACCATTCTCCTTTTTCCATAATTTCGGACAGTTCACGAGCGCGTCCCTTTACCTGAAACGCCCAGCGGCTGTCCAGCATTTCTTTTGCAGCGGTTTTATAATCCCCCGCTTCCACGGCCGCTAGCATTTTTTTAAAGCCAACCAGCCGCGAAATGCCCATATTAAACGTCATATCTACCAGCACGTAAAACCGCGCTTCCGTCAGCTTTGGCCACCAGATAAACGCGTTTTTAACCTGCTTTGTGGCAATTTCAATATCCTGCCGCAATAGCAACTCGGCGGCCTCTATACTGATACCGTGCTCCAGGTTGTGCCCATACCCAATCGTCAGGTGCCCTGTTGGACACTTATAGGGTAGGTAAGACAGGCCTTCACTTTTGCGGATACGTGCGGCAATTTTTTCATAATCCATTATTCGCCTCCGTGGCGTTGCAAGATAAACCCTTTGATGGTTTTTACGTCGTCCAGGATAATGTCTATCTTCACGCCGCTTTCCGTCAGCCGGCGCTCGTGCTCGGCCACAGTACGCTCCAGCTTGTCTACGCGCGGCGGCAGGCCGTACATGGTAACGCACCACAACACAACGCCGCCCGCCAAACCGGCCAGCACCAGCCATTCTTTCAGCGCCGACGGAGATATTTTTTTGATGTCTTCGCTCATTGGTTAGCCTCCGGTAAATCCAGCAATACTTTCTTGTTTTCAATATCGTACGCCCCGGCTTCGTAAGCGTCGTCGTCCCAGGGGGATAACTGATGAACTACAGTACTCCCGTTTCGTGTATATACACCGCCGAAACAGATTTCTTTGCTTAAAGACAGAGTAAACAATCTACCCCCTCCAGCAATATTGAGGGCCGAACCAGTTGTTCCGGGAGCGAACGTTACTTTATTTGCTACTGTATTTTCTAAATACATAGTAGGGTAATATAGATAGTATGAATCAGGATTGCTATTAATACGCCATAAAGAAGCATTACGCATATAGATATCGTCTAATATTGAAGCAACATTTTCTGTATTAAATTTGTTGGTAACTGTATTAAACTCCCAACCAGTCAAATAGCTGCCTGTAATTTTTACGATATTCTGGGAAACACCAGCCACAAACGGCATCGGTGTCCTGTTATAATCTCTCATGTAAGTAGTGCTGTCCAAATTAAGGCTTATATTTTTTAATTTAATTTCATCCAGCACTTGGTTAGTGCTCAGGCTAAAGGCTTGAAGGAGAATATCCGTAGCAGCTAAATTGGAATCATACTGATAAGTGGTTTTAAATAATAAACCTTCTGCAGGAAGAATTGCCAATCCCCCTTTATGGGTATATTTAGGTATATTTCCGCTGAATACCATAGCAGTACCGAAGGATATTAGTTTAGAAGAGAAGTCAAGTGTTATAGGATAGGCATCTGCTTGGTAGTTATCGGCTACCATGAACATTAACGTCTGTTCTCCGATATCGTAGGCAAATCCTGAAAAAGCACCATATCCCAGCCGGACGGTTAGCGTCTGAGTGGTAGTCTCGGCCGTTAAGTCCGTAAGATTTAACCAATTAATACTGGCGACATCCGACGTGTTTTGCTGAAATATGACAGCTTTTGTACCGTCTTCGGAGATATAATAAAAATCCAATGCACTCGTGGTGCTGTATGCGATTAAGTTTTCAATTTTACCGCGTAAAGTAATTGACGGCGCAGCCAAATCAATATCAAACACAAGGGCTTGAGAAGCCGATGTTGATTTTGGGTTGAAATAAACCGCAACCGTACCCGCCGCATTTGTCCATATGCTTTTATAGGTAGCATTAGAAACAATGATGTCTTCATCAGTAGTCGTAGCGAGCTCTTCCACGGTCCCATCATCTGCTATCTGTATTAATGCAATTTTACCTGCGGTCAAGGCCAGTCCTTTATTGTTTTTGATACCGCACTGGCAGGCAATAGGCAGATTTTCACTATAGCCGGAAGATGTAATGGCCACCTTCCCGCGTAAATACTCTTTCGCCCCCACCACATCAACCGCCGCCAATTTAGTCGCCATCTGGGAGAGCGTATCGGAAGCGGTCGTATCCACGCCTTTGTCCTGCAGAGTCTGTGCCAGAATCTGCTTTCCAAGCCCAAGGTCTGCCACGATTTCCTGCACCTGGTCGGTGGACACAATTTCTGCCGCGCGGGAAGCTACCGCCCCAACAGTAGTCGTCTTGAGCTCCGTCGCCCCGGACTGGGAAACAGCCATCAAGTCCGTATCATTCAGCGTTTCCGTCGTTTGTAAATCTGTATATTGCTTTGCGTTTGCCATTTTCGTTCTCCTATAAAACAGCTTGTATATTTTTTAAATGAAGCCAATTGGAGCGGACCGTTAACTGACCGGTAGTAATTGGCGGATATTCGTCTCCGGGTACTTTTTCGTCAGCTTCTATTTTTATTTCACCAAGGCCAGCAGTTGCATTCCCATTATTGTTAAACGTCGCTTCATCTCCGAACAGTTCTAGCCATAAGTAGGCTGTTTCCACATTGTTAACTGTAATCGTATACTTCTGACCTGAAGTAAGTCCCATTCCGGTAACTTTTCCCATAAGCTCGGCTTTTGTCCCGTCAGAATAGGCGTACACGTCCCTGCAACATATTGGAGAATCGGCATAATACCAAGGTAAATAGGTACGCATTTGGTAAACATCTATCTTACGTATCCTGAGTTCCTTTCCGAAACTCCAAAAGAAAGGGAAGGCAGTGCGGACAGATGGTAATGCCCCATCATTTGAGCCGATACCTTGAAAATTTTTGTTTAAATCCTCATACGGCAGTTCTCCGGAATAAGGCTCACTTTCTGCGGGAACAAATCCGTCTGACAAGGCCCAGGGCATTCCATACACCCCAGACAGATAATAGTTATTATCCGCGTTAAAAGAGAAAGAACCGTTTTTAGAAGTAAATGTCCCTGACCGCGGAAACGCCGTTAATTGATTATTAGCGTATTGGGCACTTAAATCATCGTAGCCGGTTTCCCCGTATGCAGGGTATATGGGCTGTTGCCAGCTGACCCAGTGCGCTTCACTGTCCAGTAAAGTAAATATCGCCGCATTTACAGTAAGTCTAATCCGTATGCCGTCACTGGATAAACTTACCGCGTTCCATCCGGCAATCAGAACAGACGCCGGAACCGCCACCCACCCATCTTTCCAGCCGAACTTGAACATCAAAGTGTTATCTTCCGCCTTTATATTCACAAGGCCCGGCATATCAAGCAGAAACACCGTCCCGGCGCCGATAACGTCAGCGTGTACGGAAAACGAAAATTCAAAGGGGGCTTGTCCCACCGTTTTATTGCTGAGCGTGTCGCTTAGCAGTTGCGGCGTACTCGGCCATAACAGGGATGTGCCCGGCGCCGCCAGCAAACGCACCGAGCGGGACGCCATTAAATACGGCGTGGGGTCGGGTTTTATTAAAAGCTGTTTGGACCAGATTTTCATTTAACCCTCCATTTTTACCAAGCTGCCAACGGCCCATTTTTCCAAAATAGCGTCATATTCAAAAATAACGTTATAATTCCCGGCGGAAGAAGAGGGCTCTTCGCCCAAATACAAAGTAGTTCCCCAGTTTACCGTTACCCCCTCCGGGATTTCCAGCTGGATTAAAATTTGATTAAAATTGCTGTTGTCGGATACCGTCGGCAGTACGAAAACAGCATTCCCCGTTAGCACGCCTTTGTACATGCCTCCGGACGCAAGCGTGATATTACCGGAAGAAGCGGGCAAATTCTGTACTCCCAATTGGTTTTGTTCTTTTACGAGGGCGACGAGCTCGGCCACATCCACGGTAGCTTTATCAGGGATAGTGGTATACACCACCACGCAATAAGGATAACACACCTGCTTTCCGCGGGTTTCGGAGCCGTTATAGCGGGCACCCAACAGACCCGAATTTAAGGTAATCTCTACATTGTTAGAGTCCCAGCCGCTTCCGTCCTGGCCGCCGCCCATCCCTTCGGCCGCTCCCGTCATGGCTCCGCTAAAAGACCGTAAAATCATACTGCCTGACTTAAATTTACCGGTAATCGGGCGCATAGAGTCTAAAACGGACATACCCGTCTGCGCCAGCGTTTCCACGCCGGAAATCGGCCGGGTAATAAGCGGCAGAATTACGTCCGCACCGTCTACAGCCGGATAACCGCACTGTCCGTACTGGGACACAATGGCATTAAATTCGCTGACCGTTTTATAGGCCGTTTTGGCCAGTACATAGGCATAAAATTCCGGGTATAGCGTCTGGCAGTTTACCACCCTCTGCCCGTTGCACAACATACGCCCGGCCGGGGGCTGATTGCCAATGTTGGGCAAAAGGTCCCCCACGCTAAGCCCGATGGGCATATTTTCCAGAATAGTCTGCAAATCCGGGAAAATCGCTTTCCAGCTGGTGCCAATCACATCGGGATTCGTGTTAAAATTATCCTGGTTATTGTTCTTTTGGCTTTGCAGCGCCTGGCGGGACTCGCCGGAGGTATACCATAAAATGGCCCCCTTGGCATATCCGCCGATAGCTTGGGAAACATTTTCGTCAAACGTCGGGAGCCAGCCGTTCTGAAAAGCGAAATAAAAAGAAGAAAGCAAGTACAAAACTCCGTTAAAATCTTTCCCTTCCGGCGGACGGCCGCCTTCTTCCTTTGACTTCATTGTAATGGGCGGAAACCCCTCGGTTAAGCTGGCTCCGTTAGTGCCGGTGGAAGCCACCGGGATTTCGTTTTTCTGCCCGTTGTTTGCAAACGGCAGGGCCAAGGCTTCGGGCGCTTGTAAGTTATCCATTTTGTTATTCTCCCTATCTTAAAGATTTACGGTTATACAGTATGCCGTGGTCAAAAGTTTGCATATTGCTTCCGTCAAAGCCGAGGAACTGGTCGTCCAATACCAAAATTTCATATTTGACGCCGGCCGGCCGGGGTAAAAAGTCCACATTTTCCAGCAGAAACAGCTGTTCTTGCGTGGGTTTAAACTCAAAAATATACGATATCGTCATATCGTAATTATCCAGGCAATACACCGCCCCCTGGCTGCCAAAAAGCAGCTGTAAATAGCGGTTGGCATCGGATATGGAACCGTTGGTCGTCATTTTTAAAAACTGGCCTTTCAAAAGCAAACGATATGCCTCGGTAGACAGAATGTAAACGCTCCCGTCTTTTAACAGAATTTGGCGTTTGAAGTTTAAAATCTTACCCCAAACAGACAGGCCGAAGTCATCCGCCCGGTCCAAATTCAGCATCTTGTCCCGCCAGAAATTAAAAAATTCCGTTACGTTTTGGGAATACCAGTCCTGCTCGGCGTTAACCAGCGCCGTAAATGCTTTGGCGTTGGCATACTGCCAAATAACGCTTTGCTCCAAATCTACGGAAGTATCCGCCTGATATACGGTGCTCATTGCAATACCTCAACTGTGATATCTTCCTCTAAAATAACGGCCCGCTGGTTTATCTTCATAGGCAAATTGGCATACCCCAAATCGCCCGTTTTTAAACCCACCTGGCTATCCGTTACAAACAGTCCCGGCAGCTGGTCCGACACCGCGGCGGAAAGTTCAAACGGACTGACCGACGTTCCGATATTAAGCCCTTCCACGCCGCTCACCTGCCCGTTCTGCCAGTTTAAAACGGCGTTTTTAACGGCGCTTTGCAAATCCGAAGTGGTGCCGCTGGCATCCGTAATTTTAACGCTGACGGAAGCCTTGCAATTCACCAGTTCCGGCCGGTTGAATTTAACCTCATAGTCAACCCCGCTGACCGGGTCCGTTATACTGACGCTGGTGTCCCCCGTATAACCGCATCCGCCGGATTTTATTTTAAAAATAGCTTCTGCTACGGCCTCATCTTCGCCGCCGTCGGCTATAATACACACGCTGTGCCCGTTTACCATAACGCCTGCTATTTCCATAGCGTCTGCGTTATAGTTTTCCAGCGCCAGGTAGCCGCGTATATTGGGCACTTTGGATAAGGCCGATACATAATCTTCCAGCAGCGCCGCCCCCTGGGGAAGCTGGTCTAAGCGTTTAACCTTGAGTGAGGCGTCGCTTTCCTGTTCCGCGCCGACTTCGCCCGGAGTACCGTTGTTTAAACGCTCCAACCCCAGCGGACCGCTGACGATTTGGGTCAGTTCTCCCGCCTGGCACGCAACGGGTCCCGTTTCCTGGGCCAAAAAGTAAGCTTGCGCGCCGCCGCTGCTGCTAAGCTGAATGTTGTTTTCTAAATAAAAAATATCCCCGGCGGGTGTTTTGGCCTGTGTCGTTTTGGCTGGGATATTGGTGCCGGGCACCCCGCTAAGCTGTACCAATACGCGGGTGCGGGTGGCGGCCGTTCGGTAAGTATTGCTAAAGGCGCATAGCGCATCCAGCGGCAAACCAAACGCTTCGTTCGGGTTCATCATATTAACGGTCAGCGCGCATAACTGTAAAGTGGTGGCACGCGCCAGGGATTGTATTTCAATAAGCCGCCCCTGCGGGGTGCTTTCTTCCAGGGACAAATTGTCCCCAAGCGCCGCTTTCCATTCCGCCTGCACCGCTTCCCGCAGTGCGGCCGTATCCGGCACTATTACACCCTGGTCCGTTATAAACTGATAGGCGTTTTCTAAACTTCTTTTTTGTAAATCCTCAGCCATTTACCGTTACCTCGCTTCCGTTGGTTAGAGTTATTTGCAAGCTGTATTTAAGGGTTTTCCCCTGTTGCTGTAACGTAAAATCATTTACGCTCTGCACTTCATCCACGGACTGCGCCGTTAAACGCACCCATTGTTCAAAAGCTTCCAAATCCGGGCGGCCCGTCAGCACCGTGGCAAAATACGGAACCCCCGCCGTCTGGTTAAGCGGCAGCTCCCCGTAATTGGTCAGCACCGCGTGGCGTACGGTTTGCATGGCAGCCGCGTCCCCCCGCGCCAGGGCCAAATTGCCGGCCGCGTCCAAAAATAAATCATTATCCTGCGTGGTAGCTATGGTTATCATAAATCCTCTTTAAACCCTTGAAATCCGGCCCCTTTTTCGCTATACTATGGATAGCTGGCGTGGATAGCCTCGCTATCCAGTTTTAATAACTCTTAATAGTGGCTGGGGAGTCTTCCAGCCTGAAAGAATTGCCAAGTCCGTCGTCCGGCAATCGCTATTAAGAGTCCTTTTTTATAAAAGAAGTCAAAAGCCATTTTCTGTCTTCTTTATCATAATCCAGCCGAATAACAACTTGAGCTTTTTGTGTTTCCACATAAATACGTCCAAATCTCTCGTTTTTTCTATTTAGTTCACCTTTTTGAACGAGTGCGGGAATACTTCTGACAAAAGCTATTCCATCTGTCCCCTCTTTGTCCCGTTGTTCAATAATGTGAGCCAGACCATAACCGTAAGCGCCGCCTTCTCCGTAAACAAAATCTATGTGTCCTATGCCCTCTTTATAGATAGCCGCAGGCACATGACCTTTCTTCACTTTCAACAGGTGTTCTAAGGCCTGTTCCGGCTTGCCGCTGTATTCTTTAAACGCAGGACCAAAAAACACGTCTTCGGAAGTATTAGAACTTCCCCCCTCCGCGCTTCCTCCCACTTTACCGGGGCGGCCCGCATGGTTAAAGTTCCCGCTCCCGTCCCCGCCGTCCATGGCCGCAGCGGCCCGCGGCAGTACGCGCAATAATTCTTCAGGCAGTTTCGCCCACCCGTATTTATCCTTTATCCCGCGCACCAGTATTTCGCAATATGCCAATTTAGTCATAGCCGCCGCCATCATTGCGGTCCCCCCGTGCTTCCGCCGCCAGGCGTTACCCCGCTGTGCGTATGGCTTAAAAGCGATATCGCGCCCGCCAATACATCCGCTATACTGCGGATAATCCCCGTAACGGTAAGCGTTCCGCTCATCGTTACCGCCGGAGTGTTAAATTGTACTTCCTGGGAAGCGTTTACCGTTAATTTGCCTGTCGTTATTGTGATATCTTCCTGCCCCATACTGATTTTGTTATTCCCTGCTAATGTTTGGAAAACCGCACGCCCGGCATCCTCAGCGGAGACGGAAACAGTCTGCATGGCGTCCGGCAGGAAAAAAGCGTCTTCCTGGGCGTGCATGCGCAGCGTATTAAGCGGCATTACACTCCGCGCGCTTTTAAAGTTGGAGATGTCCCTGTCGCAGAATATCAGCCAGCCGCTGTCCCCTTTTGTTAAAGGCAAATTTACCGCATATCCGCCGCCGCCGCAAAAACGTACCGGAACGTCATAAATTAAGGACTGTTCCTGTGCGGAACCATCCGATTTTTGGCTCATAAAAGCCGGGCGCACAACGGCGCGGCAAAGCGTACGGTCGTAACTCTCCACCAAGGCCGGCGCGGCCACATAAAGGCCCGTTTTCAGCTTTTTAAATAAAAAATCCGTTCTTCCCGCTTCGCTTTCTTTATCCGCCGGATTGTAAGCGGGTTTGGTAGCCGTGTTAGCCATATTTAAACCTCGCGCATTTGAGTTTGGTGTACCACTCATTTCCCCGGAACTCCCCTTCATGGGTCAACGCATAAGGATAATACAACCCGTTTATGCTAGGGATGCGGCTGCTTCTTACTTCCAGGGCTTCCCCTAATTTTATAGAAGGGTCCAGCAGGGTCGTGCATTCCAGGCCAATCGGCCCGGGGCACGGTATGCCCACAAGCCCGCTTGCCTCGGTCAGCAGACGGACCGTTTTTCCGGCTTTTAGTTCGGGCTCCGCGTCGTCCAAAAACAAAACATCATCTTCTACGTAAAAAACCCCACAGCCCAAATCATTCAGTTTTTTTATGCTGCCCGACAATCCGCCGGTATAGCAGAAATTATCCAGCCGCTTTTGTGCCGTCTCTTCTTTGCACAGGCATCTGAAAGACAGGCCCTGCATTTGGGCCAAATGAGCCCCCAACTGGCGTACGGAAACCGGCCCGTGTACGGTAAAAGACTCCGTTTTTAAATTGTTAAAATATCCGCCGATGGCCTCACACTCCAGCCATACGTCCGGAGGCTGGGTAGGTACGGCGCGCAAAATATCCCCGGCAAAAAGCATTGCGTTATTATTTTCATACCCCGCAAACAGGCGGATTTTCTTTTGTTTCTGTATTTCAATCCAGGGAGACATATACGTCGTTAAATAAGCGATGTCTTCCCCCGCCAGGTTGCAAACCGATATTTTGGCCTGCCCGCGTATTTGACCGCGGTATTTGGGGATGGAAAAACGCACGTTCACGCCCTGCAAACTCTTGGCGTTACGCCCTTGCTCGTCCGGCCGCACCGCTTCAAATTCCACGCGGCAGTAGCGTTTAGGCAGCTGCGGCATCGGATACCTCCTGCGGCGTCAAGTAATACAAGGCGCAGCCTTTTTCAAAAGTTTGATACGTCGGATAATCATCCGAAGCGCCTATAAAAACAAAGTTGCCAAGGCGCGCCAAATAAGCATAGGGGATTACAGGCTGGTTGGCAAAACAAGGCAGAGCCTTTGCCAAAACGGCGCCGTCTGCTGTTATATCCATCAGACAAATACCGCCTATGTCCCGTACCGTCAGTTCAAAGGAATGCTCGTTCAGACTAACGGTCAGCTTTTGGGCCGGTTCATTGGTTAAATCTATTTTCTGGGCCATATCATACCCCTATTGCCTTAAAAAACTTATAAAACACATTCTCCCCGGATTTTCGGATGTCCTCCAAAATGCTCGTTTCTTTGGCTTGTTTAATGCCGGAATTGACGGTAGAAGCGTTTTTTGGCGCTTTTACTTTGTCTTTTGTGAGTTTTACGTATTGCGGGGCTACCACCAGCACTTCTTCCAAATCCAGCGTAAAAACCAGCCTGTCCGCCGTTTTTGCGTCCGTCAGATGCGGCTTGTTAACAATAACCATATTGTTATAAACGCCGCTTACATCATGCACGGACAAGAAAGTGCTTTGCGAGAAATACTTGTCTATTTCTTTAATGACAATGTCCTGGTAGTAGGCCGGCATAGCCAGCGTAAGCGTACACTTTTTGGGCAGAATTACTTTGTGGTCCGTAATCAGCACGCCCGACTCCACCGGGTGGGTGCAGAGTTTGGAAGGGTCCGAAAAATCCGCTTTTATAATGATAGCGGAGCGGGACAAATACTCCCCGGCCTCTTTACCGTAAGACAGTTTATTGTTAAAAATATTGCCCACAAACACTTCCTGCGGATTATCAGGGTCCTGCGTCCACACGGACACCTTCTTTTTATGTTTCCACAGCCCGTAAGCGTTCAGCCCAATGTTCACGAGCGAAAACCCCTTTACCGCGGTTGTAAGTTTGGATAAATCCATCGCCATAATATTACGCCTCCTGCCCGGAAACCATGCTCTCAAACGCGTCTGAACGCGCCGCACCCAGCAATTGCGCGCCGTCCCGCACGGGGTTTTGCGAGCCGTTCACCGTAAGCTGGTAGCTGTTGTTTTGGCTGCTGGTCCGATTTATGGTATCCCCCACACTGCCCGCGGCCACGGCCGCCAGCGGGTTTTGGTCCGCCTGGGCTAAAATGTCCGCCCCCCGGGATACCGCGCCGTCATCCGCAGTATCCGGACGGACAAGCACTTTGACCCACTCCGGTATGGCGTCCCACAAACCGCCCAAGAGCGCGCGGGCCAGCTTAATGGGGTTCAGCCACGCCGTCAGCCATTCCCAAACGCTTTTTAAATCGTTTACAAAATCGTCCGCCAGGTACCGCCCTATTTCCACCAGTAAATTCCACAGCGGCTCCAAAGCGCTCTGTCCGCCTTCGGCAAAAGTCATAAAATCGTCATACAAAAGCACCAACGCCGCGCCGATGGCCAGTATGGGCAGCATAACCGCCAAAATGGGGGCGAGCCACGCCCAGGTGGCCGCCGTAAGCGCCACGATGGAATTTAACGCTGCGCCCGCCAAAATACCCGTAATTACCAGCAGGCCGGCCTTGATGGCGTCGCCGTGTTCGGAAATATAATCCATCCCGGCGGTGGCCGATTCGGTTACGTTTTGCAAAGCGGGCAGCAGCCAGCGGCTTATTTCCGCCCAAACGCTCTGCACGGACAGCTTAAAATCCCGCCAGGCGCGTTCCATATCCCGCGCGCGCTGTAAATCCTCCGGCGTGAACACCTGCCGATTAGCGGCCCGCGCCAGTTCCGCGTCAAACGCGGCCACACCCTCCTGAAGCAGGCGGATTGTGGCTTCGTCCAGGCCGATACGCCGCCCCAAATCCAGCTGGGCCCCGGCGTCCAGCTTTTCCATAGTGGCGGCCACGTTGCGCAATAGTTCGTTGCCTTCCGCCAGGCCGCCGTTCCTGCCCTGCAAATTAAGCCCGTACATAACGGCCGCGTCCTGCAAGGGGGCGGACTGACCGAACTTTAAAGCCTGCACTTGGCTTGCCAGTCCGGCCATCATCCCGGCCGCCCCCTCACGGCTTCCGCCATAACGTTCGTTGGCTATGGCGAGTTTTTGGAAAGCGTCCGCCGCCATATTGGCGGATTTGGCCATAAAAAGCAGTTGCTCTCCCTGCGCGGCAAAATTCAAAGTCTGATGTAAAACCACGCCCAACGCCAAAAGCGGCGCAACCGCCCCGGCAACCTCTTTTTTAAGCAGGGTAAACTGGTTTGCCGCGGTTTGCGCGCGTTTCCCCGCCGCCTGCGTTTCCCGCCCGGATTTGGCTATGCTTTTGCCCGTTTTGTCCGCCGTGCCTTCCAGCCTCTCGGACGCGGCGTCCATCCGGCGGATATCCTTTAAAACGGTTTCTCCGCCCTCGGTTTCAAAAACAAACATGAATTGGTTTAAAATGCTCATCAGTTTTTCCTTTTAGCCTGCTGCCGGGCGTATTTGGCCAGTTTCCACTCGTTATATTTGCCCACGGCAACCGTTTCCCATATCTGCATGGCTTCCTGCAGGGTGTAGACGGTTTTTAATTCTTGGAGCGTGGCTTTGCCGCTGGCAATGATTTCGCCAATAAATCCGTCAATATTTCGGTAACCTTGGATTTGGCAAGGGCTCCTAAACTCTGAAAGAAATCCGAGGCCTTGCCATTCTGAAAAAAAGAACAGTTATACCTCATCATCTCCCATTCCAGCTTTGTAAGCGTTTCCCAGTCCGGCACGTGGTTGTCCACTAGCGCCTTGCTGGTCAGGCGCATAGCGCCGCCGTCCGCCGTGATGCGCGCCGCAAAGGACACCAGTTTTAGCATTACTTCTTCGCTGGCGGCGTAATTGCCCACCTTGGGGATATTGGACGTACTGTACTTGTACACCACTTCCCGCGCCGCCGTGCAGGGCAGCTTGCTGATGATAAAGCGCGCGCCGTTTATTTCTATTTCTTTTGGTTCCAAAAACCCGCTCATAGTGTCAGTCATGGGCGCACTCCTTAAATGACGTTCTCAAAATGGAACGTATATTCCCGACTCGGCCGGCGGGCGTTAGACGTAACGGACGAAAGAACCGCCCCGTCTTTAATTACGCCGTTTACACACAGTTTCTTTCTGCCGTCCGGGTACATAATGGTCAAAGTGATAATATCTTTGACGGATGCCTTATTTTTGGCCACGCGGTTGTTTTCCAGCAGCAGGGAGAGGTTTTTGTCGTCTTCGCTGCCATCAACCACGCCGAATTTTACCGGCACCACATTGGGCGTGCCCCAAAACACCATATCTCCGTTTACGCCCATGGCGGTATCGTTGATGTTGACGGTGTCGGAGGACACGGCGTCCTTATCGTCGGCAAAGATAGAAAGCCAAATCCCGACAGGGAATGTGTGGCTTGCCTGCAAAAACGCTTTAATGCCGGTTCCGCTTACGTTTTCCATTGTTTACTCTCCTTAAATTAAAATATGCGAACCTTCCACCTTGCGGATTTGGTCGCCCTTGCTGTAAATGTAGGTGTACTGCAGAACATACTGCATCGTGCCCGAAATACTCTTTTGCACAATCTTGCGCACCATATAGTCGCCCTGCGTCTGCACCTGCTGCCACGCGTCTGCGTCCCCGGTCAGTTGGGTGATATACACTTTCTGCGTATCGGTAAGCGTTTTACCCACGGACACGGTTCCGTTGTTTTTGGCCGCTTCGCGCACGGGCTGGCTGATAGTGTCAAAAATAGTCAGTCCGTCCTCTCCGGCAGGCCATTTGTTCAGCCCCAGCTGGGTATTGAGCACGGCGGTGATGAATTTATCTTTCAGCCACACTTCGTTCATGTAGACGCCCTGGTCTTCCACGGCCCCCTGCATAAACCCCGGCTGGTAAAAAGAAATCCCCAATCCGGCCTGCTGGGTCCGCCCGATAAAGTTTACTTTCAGCGGCACCAGTTTGTCATACGTGGCGTCGTCCGTAACGGACGGGGCGACGGTGTCGTCTTTTTGGTAGTCATACCCCGGAGCGCCGTTTACGGCGTTATAGTCCGCACTGGCGGCAACGGCCGCCGGAAGAATATGCGGCAAGGAGTTGTCGGCATACGCGTCGTACACCAGACATACGCCGCTGTAACCGGAAACGGCCGCCTGTACCTGCGCGTAATTTTCCGGCTCTACGCGCACCAGAAACTGATACTGCATATTCTGGGCGTGGGTATATTGGGCGGCCTCGGTAATCTGTTCGGCGGTCAGTTCGGGCAGAAAACTTAAAGAACCGAAATTGTTGGACAGATTCAGCGTTTTGGACAACAGTTCCGAAACGCTTTGCGCGTCCGTCCCCTGCGAGACAATCGGCTGGCTTCCCGCGCTCCATCCCAGCATTCCCGTGATATCGGTGCCGGAGGCCGCGGCAGAAGGCGCCACAATAATGGCATCACCCGCTGTGCCGCCGGTAAGCACAAAGACGTTTTCGGACGGGTCATAAGCCACCGTGGCCGCTGTCCACAATTCCCCGCCGTCCGCATTGGCGCGGATTTTGGTTTCAATGGCGGAAGCCACCGTGGCGTAATCGGGCGCGGTGGAAAAATCCAAGCCCGTAATTTCATAAGTAAGCCCGCCCATGGAGAGCGAGAAAGAGCCATCGCTGATGTCTTTAAAATCTCCCAGCGCCGCCGCTTTAACCGTACCGCGTACAAACGGGGCAAGCGCAGAAAGCGTACTGCGGTAAAAACTGATTTTCTGCGGCCTGCGCACAGCTTTGGATACGAACCCGAAGTATTTGGAAGCCGCGGCATATTCTTCCCCGGAGGTTCCGAAATACGCTCCCACCGCGTCCAATCCTTCAAACTCAAGCACCGTATCCGCCGCCACCTTGGCATTGGCGGTAACCAAGCGCAAAATAAGTTCTTTTTCCGTCGCCGCGCTTGCTCCGCCCACGCCGGAGGTAATTTCCACATATTTGCTTTGGCTGATATTGCCTTGCATTTGCATTGTTTATACTCCTTTTACTCCTTGAATTTCCAGCGCGTCCAGCGCGGGTACTTCTTTTTCCGTCGTATTGATGTAAGAAATTTTCATCTGTAAAAACGGGTTAAATTCAAAAACGTCATTTTCATCGGTAAATTCCGGCTCCTCTACGGTGCGGATTTTCTCGGCTAAAGCGTATCCTTTGTCTTTCAGCGCGCGGGAGCCGAACGGGCCCGTAAAATAATCCGCCAGAATAATAATCACATCGCTCGCCAGTACCTGTTCCGGACGCCCCGGGACGCGGGAACAAAGCGCGTCTATTTGAAGCGTGAGCTCCATATACTGCTTGGTTTGCAAAGTAAGCGCGGAATCAGACGGGATGTATTTCTGCCCCTGCGCGCCGTATAAGGCCGGGCGAATCCGGTGCATAACCAGCACCGGGCGCGGCCAGTTTCCTTTTACGGGCGCAAAGTTCTGCCGCACCGTCCAGCCGCTTACGCCGCAAAATGCCAGTGCGTTTTCCAGTATTTCCTTAAAGTCGGTCCATATTTGGTTTGTCCGCTTTATCATACAAGCCCCTGTGCAAAATGCTGTTGGTGTTGCGGCGCCTGAACTGCCACTACCTGATTCCAGCCGTTATATTCGTTCCAGGGCGTGGTTTTATATACCGTCCATACCTTACCCTCAAAAACAAGTAAATCCGGCCCGTTTTGCCCGTCCAGCGCGCGGACCTTTTCTTCCGTCCATACGTTGCGCACGTTCTGCTCATAGTTAAGGCCGATTTTTTCGTACGTATCCTGTTGCACGTCCTGTATACTGCCGGTGCACTCTATAGGTTCGGCGTAACTGTCCACCGCCAGGCCCGTCGGGTCAGCCGTGCGCCCGGTCCATTTAAGCAGCCAAAAACGCTGCCGTCCAATCGGCCCCAGCGCCATGCCGAGCAAATTCCACGGTATCGTCATTTCCCGCCCTCCGTAATCACCCGGATTTCACGAAACAGCTGGTTCTTCTGGCTTTCCAGCGGGTGGTTAAAACCCTTGCGCATAGCCGTCAATGCGGTGTTGCGCGGCGGCTGCCCCGCGGCAATTTCTTCCTGGATGTCCGCCCGTACGCGCGCGCCCAATGCCTGCATGGCGGAAAGCGGGTCCGTCCGCCCCGCGGCCATTCTGCGCCCCATTTCCGCTGAAAAATCTTTCCAGGCGCCGGAATGGTTTTCTTTTGTATGAAGCATTAAAAAACGCGCCGGTATGCGGGTGGGCTTTGTAACCCCGAGCCCCGCTATTTTGCCGCTTTTGCGGGGCTTGTTGCGTTGGGCTACTTTTACGCGCCCCGCGCCGGACGATTGCGCCCGCATGGCTTTTTGGCCCAGGGCAGAGTCTTTACGCAAGAAAGTCAAATAGCCTTTGTTATCCACCATATACGGCTGCCCGCCTTTAAGCTGCGCGCCGTATTCCTGGATAAAAGCTATTTTGGCCAAATCCCCCTGCCAGCCCACTTTTACGCTGGTTTTTTTAAGCGTTTGGAGCAGGTTTTTCATAGCCTGGATATTGACCGTTCTTTTTATGCGCATAGTGTTTTACCTGAGCACCGTTTCGTAACTGCCGCCTACATACACGCCGCCGGTGCCAAAAAGGTCCAAAAGCCGCATCAGTTCCGCACCGTATCCTGTCAGGTTCAGCCAGTATTCGCGCTGGTCCCGGTTGGGAGGAAGCACCAAAGAGACGGAGACATTTCCTACAGCAGAAGAAGCTACGGCACCCACAGCCCCGGTATTTCCTCCCTGCGCCATACGTTCACGCAAAATAAGCAAATGGGCGGCCATTAAGCAAATGGCCTGCACGCGGCAGCTATCCTTTAACAGGCAGCCGTTTTGCACGCTTACATAGCATTCCGCCGTATCAATAATCCCCTGCAACATGTCATCGGGGTATTTTGTGGCATCGGAAAATGCCGGCAGACGCTGGCGGAAAATGGCCGGGGTTACCGTAACTTCGCTCATACTTATTTACCCGCTTTGGTGCTGGGGGCTCTTTTACCCGCTTTTTTAAAGTCTTTCGGGGTCAGCTGGGCGGAGCCGTCTTTTTCCTTCAAATCAGCCGCCGCTTTTTTGGCTTCTTTTTCGCTTTCCACGTCGGATTCGGATTTAGAAACATACACATACCCCGCTTTCACGTGCGCCGCAAACTGCGGGCATTGTTTTAAAACTTCATACTGTGCGGGAGTGATTTGCGTAAAAACGCCCCCATCCGCCGATTGTAAAGTGCGCCGGTCCGTTACGTTGGCGCCGCCTTTAATCAGCACGAAGCCTTTTACGGCGTAGCCGCCGCCGGGAACGGATTTATAAACCGTATATTTCTGGTCGTTAGAAAGTTTGCTTACTACCGTAATCATAAATTTCTCCTTAAAATGCGGAGGGGATGCGCTCCGCTTTAGACTTAAATGCCGCTGTAGCGGACAATGCCGATAGGCTGCACCACAAACACGCCCGCCGTGGCGTTGGCATACTGTTCCTGGTACTTTTTCCCCATCGGGAATACGCCCATCAGGCGCAGTACGTCCTGCGTAAGCTGCATAACCACCGGAGACCCGTTGATTTCTTCGGCGCAGAGGTAAAAAACGTCCTGGTCGCCGTTCACGCCGTCCAGCCATTGGGAAGGAACAATCTCCAGGCCGGGGAAAGTTTCTTTAAGCCACTGGCGTACGGACTTGGTGCCGAACTCGTTGGTTTTATCCAGCCACTGGATGGCGGAGGCAGACACAAAGGCCCGCATGCGGTCTTTGTTCGGGTCCACGTTCAAGCCGGACTGGTCGCGCAAGGTTTTTGCGGCCAAAAGCCAGTCATCCTGGATTTGCAGGAAAGTTTTGTTTTCCCACTTGGTAATTGGCGCCTCATCCGTACCCACGTTCGCCACCGTTTCATAGGCAGGCAGGTTCGGGTCGTTGGTGATACCGTAGGTTTTATTGAGCCCTTCGGCAAAGCCGTAGAATCCTACCAGGTTGCGCTCCACTTCCAGCCCGATTTGCACCGCGTCGCGTTTAAGCTGCGCGGCATTGAGGCGTGCGCGGCCCGCCTGTTCTTCTTCCAGTTTGCCCACTTCCAGGTCCAGCTCGTAACGCACGATGTCGCGCGCTTCGTAATTGGTATTGAAGTCGGCCAATGCGCCCTGGGCTCTGTCGGCGTAGCCGCGGGGCTTACCCGTCAGCTCCACCACCTGTTGCACCACTTGCGCGTCGGCAAAACTGCCCGCCTGCTCGCGCCCTACCAAAAGGTCAATGTCGCGGCGGACGGTAGCAAGCGTGATGGATTTGGGCATCCAGTACTGCAGAAACTGTACCGGCGTCATAGCGGACGGCGCGGTAATCATATCCGGCGCGGCGTCCATAGCGGCAGACTGGCCGTTGGCGGCCATCAACGCCGCCAAAGCGTCCGGCTCTGCGGAAACGCCAATCGCGGCCAGCGTGGATAAAGTAACGTCTTTATCCTGCGCAAAGCGCACTCCGGGGCGGAAATCGCCCGGTTTCAAAGAAAAGTTAATTTTCGTAGGTTGCATTCTTGAGTTCTCCTATTACTCCCCGGCAGCCGCGGCGGGTTCATCCGCATAATCGTTCAGCTGCAAAATAGCGGTGCCTTTGGCGGCCGCGTCAACAAACACAAACTTCGCGCCCGGGATAAAAGCATACCCCGCACCCGCGGAGGAAGAACCGGCGGCCACGCCGCTGATTTCGCCCGTGGTGGTGTTATACACCGGCAGGGAAGAATCGTGCGTTACGGCCGCGCTGACTTTAACCAAAATCCGGCCGAAAGACGCTACGGGCAGCATGGTGCCGGCCGGTACGGAAACGGACGGCGTAAGGCCGCCATACAGCGGCACGCTGTGGGTATCCACAAAAATACCCAAAAACTTGCCGGTTCCGCCCACTTTGGCGGCCGCCCCGTCCACCGTGCACGCCAGGCCAAAAGCCGGCAGCACAGTGTCGTTCGCCTTGGACACAAACGTGCTCACGCGGCGAGGGGAAACGTCATAGAAATTCCCGGGAACGCCCAGGGCAAGTTCTTTATTTACGGTTTTCTGAAAAGGCATACTTATTTACCCTCCTTAAATTCGGTCAGGACCTTATCTTCCCCCGCGGGGGCGCTGTCCTGCGCGGCGCGAAACGTAATACGAGTCTGGGAGGGGCGGTAAGCGTCCAAATACCCTTTCAAGTATTCCAAAGCGTTGTCCATAGCCACTTTTTTGCCCAGCTTTTTGCACGCGTAAACCGCAACTTCTTTTTCGGTCATAGCGGCACTGTCAAACGCGCCGATAATAGGCGTAAGGCGGCTGACCAGTTCGGTTTTGCGGCCCATACGTTCCAACAAGGCTTTTTCCATCGCATCCATAGACAGGGCCGCGTCCTGCGCGTTCCCCTCGGGCTTTTTGTTTTTGTCGTCTTTGGGGGCTTCTTCGTCGGCCGCTTTGTCTTTGGGCTTTTCTTCCGGCTTTTTGGCCGGGTCTTCGTCTTTGGGGCAAGCGTCGTTCGCGCCCGTTTCGCTGGGTTTATAGGCCAGCTTTTCGGCGAGTTTAGAGACGGTTTCCACCTTTTCTTCTTCCCCGCCCTTAAATTCGCTGACGGGTTTGGCGGAAATGGCCATAATCTCGCGGATAATTTCTCTCTTGTCCATTTCATTCTCCTTTTCGGGGGCGGCGTCTTTACCGCCAACCCCGTTAGTTTTACTGCTTAAATCTTCCTCTATAAAGAGGTTCATGCCGTCGCTGGCGCTTTCCAGCATTTCGGATATGCTCATTTCGGATAGTTTTTTCATATTGAAATTTTCCTCATTATCAGCTATACTATTAGTAGCCTTTCCATCGCCCCTGCTTTGACGTGGGCCAGCGGTGGAAAGGTTTTTTTCTTTCCAACCGTCTACATCCTCGTTAAAGTTATAAAACCTATTTCCCTGTTTATCTTCTCCTACCAAAACAGATGTGTTGTATTTTTTCTCTTTAAATTGAACGACGTGATTTAAACGATGGAATTTAACAATTCCGTCTTCGCGCGGGTGTTTAAGAGCTTCTTCCCCCGCATACTTCCCACTTTCAATCATGTTTAACAGGGCCGGGACAAATTTTAATTTATTCTCATTACCGCTAGAAGAAATAACTTTATTAATCCCTTTACGACTAAACAGCACCTTTCCCAATTCCGGGTGTTCTACGCTCTTTCCCTGTAAATGGGTTTTGTAATAGTCCACCGCCTTTTGGCGCAGTTCTTTAATGTCTTTGTAGTCCCCCAGCTCCTGTCCCGTTATTTTAACCACGCCGGGGGTACCGTTTGCCTCGCTCTTGGCGGCAGGTTCCGCGCTTTGGCTCCCCCCGTGCCCTTTCGGCGCAAATTGGCCGTTTTCCGGGTTGTGGTTGGGGTTTTCGTCCTGCGTCCAGGGGACCGTAATGTCCATAGCGTCGCACACAAACTGGCGGTTGTTTTTGGGTAACGCTTCCGCGCTGTCCATCACACGCACATCGGAGCCGCTGCGCCCCTTTTCCACCAAAGCTATATGATTGCCCCGGATGTTCTTTTGCACAAAATCATAATGCTGGCCGCGCCAGAGGCCCGCTTCGGGCACAAAATCGCAAAAATACCCGGCGGAAAGTTCTTTCTTGCCGCTGTTTACTTCGTCTTTGATACGCTCGGAAAATAGTTTAATGTCATTGACGATTTTGTCTCCCTCACGTTTGGCCGCTTCCCCGGTGGTGCCGTCCATTCCTTTTTCTTCCGCCGGGACAAAGCCTTCTTCCCTGCGCCCCAGCAACGTGCGCGGATGGCCGATAAGAAGCGGAATGAGATTAAAAGACTTCACCGTTTCTTCCGCAAACAGTTCGGCCTCCGGGCGCAAAACGTGATAAATACGCCCCGGTTCCAAATCCGGCGAAATCTGACGGCCCAAATACGGGAATATGCCCGCCTTGGTTATCGGGTTGTTTTTTATCAGCCAAAATTTGCTTGAGTCCAATTCTTTTGCCATACTTGCTCCGTTATAAAATCTGTTGTTTGTCGCTCATTACCAGCACGGGCCGCTTAATACACTGGCAGTAAGGTAAATCGCCGGGAAAGCCGCGCACGGGCCCGCGGGCCGTTCCGCGCGGGGTTTTGGGCGTGTAACCCTCGTCTATCACCGGCGGGTCGTCAAAAGAAAATATCCCGTGGTTCAGCCCCCCGTTCTTTACGTCCTTATGGTGCAGGGGACGCGGGTGCATACCGCCCCCGGTTGCCACCCATTCAAAATGCGTAATCCCGGCGGCCTTCATATGTTGCCGGGACAAACTTTCAAAAGCCTTTTGGCTCTGGTCGCGCGCTATGAGTTCTGCCCGCCGCTGTGCTACGCGCCCGGTGTAAGCTAAAACCTTTTCTATTTCGTCCGCGCTTTTACCTTGGGCTATATTGCGGAACACCGCACCCGCAATGTCTTTAAAATACTGGTTGGGAATACTGGTAATATAATTTACGTTGTCGTAAATCTCGGCTTTCAGCACCGCGGCTAATGCCTGGCTGACTGTTTGCCCTTTTACCTCAAACCCAGCCCAGGCCGCCTGGTTAAGCATACCTTTCACGCTTTCTTTGGCGCTGTTACGCGCGTACGCGTCCGTCCGGGCTACAAACCGCTCCGCCAGTTGTTGGGATTTCTGCGCAAATTCCCGTTCTGTTTCTTTTTGAAGCTGGCGCAGGACTGCTTCCGTACGGCTGGAAAGATTGGCGTCCATGGCGCCGGGGATTACCTGGTCTTCATATTTGCCGTATACGTTAAGCAGGCGGCGCTTTACTTTATCCGCCATATCGCGCGTAAGCGCCAGCAGGGCCGCGCGATACCACGCCCGTATGCCGGCGTTGGGACGCACAGCTTTGCCATAAACGATATTTTTATTCCGCGCGTTCATAAAACCCCTTGAAAACCAAGCCCTTTTTCGCTATACTATAGGTAATCAGTATCCTGACAGCAGAAAGTCGCCCCATGCTGCAGTAAAATGGAGGGGACCGGATTAAAGCTCCGGATGGCGTCCTCCCGGGATACTGATTTTTTTATGGCTTTCTCTGCTTAAAACCAGTTATTACCCATCTTAAATCTTCCCCATTATAATCAGGGGCCACTACAATAACTACACGGTTGTGCCAAATTTCATATTTGCCTTCTTTGTTCTTGCTTAATTGTCCTTTTTCTACAATTTCAGTTAAATTGTCCAATATATCTTTAGGTAAATACCGTCCTTCCTCTTGTCGGCGTTTAATAAGATGAGCTAATCCCTTCTCTTCATCGCCCCACACCAGGTCAATGTCGCCAATATCTTCGCGCGTAAAAGCGGCTTTGACGTACCCCTGCTTCTCTTGCAGGAGTTTTTCCACGGCGGCCTGCCCCTTTACCCCCGTGTATTCTTTCCCTAAAAACTCTTTCAGCGGCTTGGGTTGATTAGACTTAACAGGCTTAGATTTATCCTCAGGGTTAGATTCAGGACTGCTTCCCGTACCAAACTGTCCATTTTCTTTACGCGGGTGTTTGCTCTCGTCCCATTCGTCTTTGGCAGACGCCGCGCCGCCAGTGGGATTTCCGCCGTTTTGCGGGTTTTCCGGGCCTTTTTCCCGTTTCGGGTCCAGCAGGCCGTCCAGGTCCGGCAGTTCTTCCTGCGGCGGCTCTTTGGAGAGTTGACTGAAACCGCCCCCCTTATCGTTTATCAGGTTCTCGCGCGCTTCTTCCGCGCTGATGATACCGTCATTCATCAAGGCGGACAGCCGCTGCGCCTGCTGCAACTGCGTGGCGGCCCGTTCGGCTTCCGTAGGCGTGTCTATCGGTTCAAAAATAACAGAAATAGGTCTGGCGCAGTCAAACTCGCTCTTTAACGTAAGGGCGGTTCCCTTTTCCACAAATTCCCGGTAAGCCGTTTCCTGGTACGTTTTCAGCGTCTGGGCATAGGTCCGGCGTTCGTATTCCCCGGTGCTCTGAAACCCTTTAGGGGAAGTGCCTAGCAGCCTGTCAGACGGCAAAGAAGCCACCGCCGCCACCAACTGGTACTGCGTCCAGACGTTATTGTCCAAATCGGCCAGGTTGGTGTCTAACTGGGTTACGGTTTCCTGCGGGTTTTTGTAATACACCCCGCGGTTGTTGCGGCTGCGCCACACCATATTGGCTTTGGCGCCAAAGACGTCCGGCCGCGCCATCATGTCCGCTATATTCGCGTCCGCCACCAGCATGCGTTTAGTCAATGCCAGTTCCGGCACTTCGTTGGCCGTCTTTTCGGCGGCGTAAACGCGCTCGTAAATCATTTGAGTTAAGGGAATGCCGCCAAAGTAATACGAGGGTTTCAAAATATCCGGCACTTCCACGAAGGGTTTGACGCACAGGCGGCTGATGTGTATGCGCTTTCCGCCTACCGTGTAATATTGCGGGCGGTAAAAATGCGAAGTTCCGGGCGTCATGCCGTCCCCGTTCCATTCCGGGAACGCCCAGTAAGGCTCCACGATATTAATGCCCTTAAAAGTGCCCGGTTTCACGCCGTCTATGTTAAGCGGCGTGGCGGGGTCTTCGCCTTCAATTTCAAAATAAGCGAGCGCCTGCCCGTAAATGGAGCGGTTAACGCCAAAACGAAGGGCGGCTTCGGACAGCTTAAATTTCTGGTTGCTTACTTCCACCACTTTACGCAGCAGTTCTGATTTGTCGTCTTCTCCTTCGGGGGCTTCCCCGCTCCACTCCACCGTCCAGCCGGGGGCAAGAGCGTCCTCGTTGGGTAAGCGGCAAGCGCGGTTTATCAGCCAGTGCTGAGACAGCATGGAACACAGTTGCCAGCCAATAAAACCGTGTTTGGCAAAAAACGTATAAATAATGGCATTGGCCACGCCGTCCATACCGAACATATTGCGCGCCGAGAGCTGACAATCATCGGCGCCGCAGTCCATCGCGTAGGGCCTGCCGGAAGCCGGCTGTATGCAAAATGATTCCGGCCCGCGCTGAAAAGACAGTTTCAAAAGTCTTTGCGCGTCCTGCGCGGTAAGCATACTCTCGGCCGAGCCGGCGGGATACTGTGCGACGTTAATGCTCTGCCGGCCGTGCGTAACATCCGCCTCCAGCACCACAGGCGCTTCCTCTTTGGGGGCCAGATAGGGCTTCAAATAAGCGGCAGCGGTTTTAAGCATGTTTTGTTTAATTTTTTGGAACATATATCCCTTTGTCCTCATCCAGTGCATAACTGGTTGCGTCTATCGTATGGTTGTTTTTGTCCGGCGGGCGGTTCTTCCATTCGCCGTTTCTGTCTTTTTCCATCTCATAGCCCGAAAACTCCCGCCAGGTGTTGGGGGCCCGGTCCGGGTCAATAAAAATGTTGTCCATCCCCTGCAAAAACTTGATGCCGAACATGACGCTTTTGTTGTTTTTAAAACATCCGGAAATATAAATACCGGCTTCCCAATACTCCTGAATACTTTTCTGTTCCGCGCTGTCCGCTATGATATAGCGATTTAAATCCGCCTTTTCTTTTACCAAGGGGATAGATTTGGGATTAGTTAAACCCCATTGATAAATTTCGTCAAAAATATAAATACTGCGCCGCGTTTTGTCGTAATGAAGTTTAACGAAGGCAAACGCGTCATTGACCAATCCCCAGTCTATGCCCTGCCGTATATTGCTGAACTGCGCTATCATCTCGTCCGACATTTTGAGTGTACGCGCATTGGGGAATATCGCGCCCCCCGTGCCCGTTACTTCACCCAGAAACACGTGGCGGTACAGCATTTCGTTCACTTTCTTTTGGTGCGCAGCTTCCCGCAGGAAAGCGTCCCCCAGCCAGGCGCTCGGAACGTCCAAATAACTGCTGCTGGTTACCAGTCTGTCCGCCTGCGGCGTATTGGCAGCACGGTTGACCCAGCTGCTTACCTGCGGGGGCGGGTTATAGGAATAAAAATAAATAAACGGCTTATTTCCTCCGCCGCGCATAACCGAAAGCAACACATTCTGCACCTCTTCCGGCCCCGCAAATTCCGCCAATTCTTCAAACCAGGCCAGCTTAAAATATCCCCGCGCTGTTTTTAGCGATTTGATTTTAAGCGGGTCATCCACGCCGCGGAACAGTATTTTCTGCCGGGTAGGCAGATAAGTCATTTCCAGCGGCGCCACGGAACACTTAAACCAGGCTTCCATCCCCAACTGCTGTATGGCCCATTTGACCTGTTCATACACGCTGTTGCGCAAGGTGTCGCCTACTTTGCGGAAGATAATGGCGTTAGCCTCCGGGTCCTGCATCAAAAGCAAAATGAGAAAGAGTGAAATGGCAGAACTCTTCGTACTGCTTCTTCCCCCCTTAAACCAGTAGTGCGTATGCGCGCCGGCTTTAATATCCCGCCAAACGGGCCAAAACACGGGGGCGATTAAATCACTTAACCGAACGTTTGCCACGCTTTGCTCCTTGCTTGGCAATGTCGTCTACAATAACGGGTACGGATAAATTGGCGTCCAAAACGTCTTTGGGTTTTTCCCCAATGGTGTCGCGCACGAACACGGCCGCCTGGGTGTCCCCGCTGATGGCTTTAATAATCTGCCCGTATGCCAAGGCGCGGTCCGCGGGCATTTTTTCTGTGGCAAAGGGAGTTTTTACCTCTGTTCCCAGCAAGTCCAGCAGGATTTGCCGCATAGTGGCGCGGCGGGCCCTGCTTTTGCCGGAAGCGATACCCCCTTTTTTGCCCTTTTCCCTCGCTTCGCCCACGCTTCGGATAGGTTTTAAGTTGCTTTTACCGCTCATTGTTCCAGCTCCGTTTTGATTAAATAAATGTCGCGCAGGCGTTTTTCGTCAATATCGCCCAGCGCGTTCAAAATACCCGCTTTATAAGGCGTTTGCGCGGGCAACGCGGAGTAATACTCGCACGCTTGCTGTAACAGGTTGGATACGGCATTTTCCAATTGCATGCAGGTATGAAGCATTGCTTGAGTATTGGAAACAGAAGGGTTTTCGGATAGGGCCCGGATATAGGCAAGTGCGTCTTTAAAGGTACTTTCAGCGTCTGCAATAGATAAATCGTTTGTGGCGCCGATGGATAATTCTTTTAAGCGGTCAATGTCATCCGATATACCTGAGTAGATTCGGTCCGTAAGCAGGTGGGTGGAATAGGCTTTCCCGCGGGAAGACCAATGAGTTTGCAGGATATACTGACGCAGGGCGGTTAAGGCATCGCAAATTTGTTTGAGCATAAAAAAAGACCCTTTCCTCTGGTTTTTCAGGGAAAGAGCCTTTAAAATAAAAAACTGTTCGTAAAAGGCTGTTATCCTTTTAGCTGAACAGTTTGCCCAATCATAGTATAAGTGAAAAAATGAAATTTGTCAACAAAAATCCCCGCGCGCGGCGGGGATAGGAAATTATTTTAAGTATGTTTCTTGCCAACGGGATATCCTAGATGTTCCGGGTCATTAAACATCACATAGAAGATATTATCCTCTCTGTATCCCCAAACTCTATGAGTTCCATCCAAGCGAATTTGATACAAAGTTTCTGGGCCATTTTCTCCAAACAATTCAATGATTCTACTTATCAAGCCCTTACTTAAACGACTTGTATCCATGTAATGACAGCTTTCTTTTGCTGTTATTTCAGCCCATTTCATAGTTGCATAATTATCCAATTTAGGCTTGATGGACCTAATAAATTGTGGAATACGTTTTACACAAAATCCATAGTAAGGATGTTCCCAATCCACCTTATCACATCTAAAAGCCCAAATAAACTTATTATCCAATGGTTTCAAAAAAGACCGGGGAGCTTTTACGGCTGTCCCCGGCGTATATGTAAAACGTACTGATTTATTTTTCTTTTTTCCCATTATTTCCCAATACTGCTGTAATATTCATGCATAGCTGCTATTGTTATCTCAGCTGTGCAATTACCAGATACGGGACACAAGGAATTAGCCGCTTTCCAAGGTTCTTCTCGGTGTGTCATATCACTTAATTCTTGTGCTGTATATTTACCATATCCTTTTAATACAGCATCAATAGAACTCTTTTCTTCGCTAGATAATTTATTGGCAGCCAATTTATTTAACACCTCATCAACATTCACAATAAACTGGCCTTTATGCCATTTGTATAATTCGGGAGACACAGGGCCTTTTCCCCAAGCTTCTATCTTATTAGAAAATAATGGCTTTTCTTCCCATACCAAATGCCACGCCTGCGAATAATAACATAATTTTTGCAGTTTCATGGCAGTAATGGGGCCTATTTTTTTTAATATATATTTAGCCACATCAAAAATATTTGCCATAATAGTCTCCGTTTTTTATGACAACAAATCCCGGTTACTTCGCAAAGCAAGCGGGAGAATAAAAATTTCTATAATTTCCGTACTATACAATACTTCCTTAAATATATTATAGGGGTTTTATAAGGACTTGACAAGTCCAAAATGGATTAGGAAAGAAAAAGGAAGATGATAGCTAATTATGATGTATTATACCAAATATTGTTAGCAAAGTAAATATTTATCCCTTTAATCCCAATAAAAAAGTGCCCATTTTGTGGGCACAAGAAAGTTAATGTATTGGGCACTTTTTCCCCTTAGCGGAATAATGCTCCGAGGGAAAACGAAAAACTGTGTCTAAGTTTTTGCAAAAAAAACTGCAATGTACTAAAATTAAATCAGTATAGTCTGCTTACTTTGGACGGTATCAGACTATACTGTTATTCCGTTTGTGCGGGGATTTTTATGTCCCTGCACGGAAATTTTTTACCGTCCAAATTATTTCATTTGCTACATAAATATATTAGTAATAAATGTAGCATTTGTCAAGCGTTCTTTTTTACGACGGAGAAAATATGAAAATAGAAGATTTTTTCAAAGAAATAAATAATGGAAAATTACGCGGAGCCCAGGCAAAAATGGCTCGCGATTTACATACGTCTACAGCCACCACAAACCGTTATTTTTCAGGAGAACAGGTTCCATCTGAACAAGCCATAAAAGACTTGGCGCATATTTATAAAAAATCAGAAGAAGAGATAAAGGAAATTTTTAATGTTTATGAAAAAGAAAAACCTATCCAGCATAATGTTAAAAACAAAGATTGCCAAATCCAGCAGATTATAGGCAATTTTGAAGCAGAACTCATTAAAGAGAAATTAAAGAGTTTGGAAGCGAAATTAGACCTTCTTATTCAGCTGGCTAAGGAGGGGAAATAATATGAAGAAGATATGGGGAACTATAACTGGTCGTGTCAGACCTATTCCGGAGTGGGTTAAAAATTCTGTTTTTATCTTAATCTCGTTTGGATTTTTGATTGCTATAATTGTGCTAGTAATAGAGAAGGAATATGACAAATTAGTGACAGTATGTAGCTTGTTTATTGCTCTATGCGCCTCTAATATCTTTAATGTTAGAGCAGAAATAGAAAGGGATAAAATTTTTTCTGATTTAGAATTTGAACGATATAGAAAGACTCTTTCTTTGGACAAAAAACACGCCTCTTATTATGTTTTAATGAAAAAATTTATTAAAGAAAAAAACGTGGCACTAAAGTTGGCCGAAAAAACAAATTTAAACCGAGTTGACTTTGATAATTTACAACAAAGTATTGCGAATATCAAAGAAATCATAGAAACCGAAGATTTGTATATTTCTTCTACGGTGAAAAGCTACTATAATGAGTTTTTATCACGGTACGATGCCTTTTTGTCATCTAAAAAAATACCAGATGAAGAAACAGAAATCAAGGTAAACAGAAAGTATGCACAAGAATTGGTAGAGATTTATAATAACATTCAAGGAGCTATAAAAGAAGAATTGGGCATAATGGAACATTCCAACCCAAAGTATCCATCAAGAGTTGCTGTTAGGGGGGAATCTATGTCTATTAACCAAAATATAGAAACAAGAGAACCTGACAAAAAAGCAAATAAATAACTATCCACTCACTCGGGGGATAAAAAAACCAGGCACAGGATGCCTGGTTATTTTTATAAAGAAATCCCCGGGTGTGCCGGGGATTAATGTTTAAGATATTGCCTAAGTAAATTTTTGATATTCTGGGGCGTAAACTGTGAATCTATCGCGCCTTGCTGTATCTGTTTTAACAAGCTTTCCGACACACTTGGTTTAGCAATCATTTCCCGTTTTTTTAATTTATCCTCTAAATAATTTAAAGGCAATATTTGCATTTCGGGAAAATTAAAATAAGATACGGGCTGAGTTAAACATTCATACTCCGCATCATTAATGGGAAGAGAGGGGTCTTTACAGCGGGAAGTGATATCTCCTACTATCGCATTTCCGCTTTTGGTAATTGCCAAAACGACAACCCAAAAATGTTTTTTAGGTTCATTAGCAGACAAGAGCGCCAAAAATACATCCCCTGTATTCATTGGAAAAACCGCTCTACTTGGGCTTGTTCAGCCAATCCCATTATGATTTCTTTTTGTTCTTCTGGAGTTTTTCCGCAATCATCTAAAATAACACTCAAATCAATCGGCAATCGGTTACCTCTTCCGGGGTCTTTCCACTCGGGCAAATTTCTATGACACCATTCTACCAAGTCCCAGATATTCATAGTCCCAAACCGAGTATAAATTTTCTGTGCTAATCCTAACTCATATTCGGATAAATATTCTTCCATTTCGGTATGATTGTTGGGGGTCAAAGAAACGCTATAATCAGCCGGCGGCGCAATATGCTTATTCCATAATGTAGGTTCTTGAGGTTCTTCATTAATCAAATCAGCTGTATGACTTAAAAAAGGACCATAGGGGAGTGAATAAAAATCATCATTAGTTACAAACTGCCCCATTTCGCACAAGCTCGCACGGTCAACCAAATACATCAGCTTGATTAACTTCATCTTGTTCATAGTTCCGCCGGCTAATCGTAATAAATACGTAGCCAAGCCAGTCGCTTTTTTTTCATTAAAATTAGGTTTTATCATATTTTCCCCATCATTTCTATTATATCAATTATTCAAAAAGCCTATCTTCTTATTATTGTTAGTTTAGTTCCTAATTGTCAATATGACAAGTCATTTATTAATTAAAACGGAGGTTATTTATGTATTTAAGAGGCAATATTTACTATACGGACTTTTACACCCGCGCTGGGAAACGTGAGCGGATTTCCTTAAAAACCAGCGATGATAAGGCCGCCCGAAAATTAGAAAAAAGGCTTGTTAAACTGTTTGAGGACCAGCAACCGGGAAGCCAGGAAATAATACTTTGGAATAGCTTTAAAAAGTGGTATTTGGGCTTCCTAAAAGACAACCGTTCCCCCGCCACGCTCTACATACATAAACTGGCTATCAAACGACTGGAAGCCTATAAGAAGCCCCATTTGCTCCGGGAAGTTACAGCGGATTTACTGCTGGGATTTAAGGCTTACCTGAAGAAACTGGCAAACCAACATCATAATAAACCTGGGCCGGCCGGCAGAAACCGAATAATTAAGGCGCTTAAAAGTATGATGAAGACGGCGGAAAAGCTGGGGAAGATAGAACGACTGGAAAAATGGGATATTGTGCAGGCCGAAAAAGGCGAGACAAAAAACCGTATTGTTTGGCACTCCATGGAGGAGTTGCGCCAAATAGCGGGCGTTTTAAACGGGGATTTATATACGGCCTTTATGCTGGGATGGGAAGAGGGCCTGCGGCGCGGGGAAATGGTGTTTTTGTATAAATCGGACTATAACCCGCGCAACCATACTATAACTATTACTTCAAAGTCCGAATGGGCCCCAAAAACAAAGAAATCAGCCCGGACTATTCCACTTCGGCCCGATACGGAAAAAGCAATACAGGACAGCATAGCCAATAATCCGCATAGTATATATATCATTAATTGTCCAGGTAACAGAAATGCTCCCACTTACTTGAGCTATGAGTACCGCCGTACAGTTAAACAGTTTCTCCCCCACCTGCACAGCTTTTTGCATAAACTCCGGCACACTTATGGAACTATGCTTATTAAAAATGGAGCCCATATTAAAACCGTATCTGATTTAATGGGGCATTCCAACGTCTTACAGACCGAAAAGTACATCCACCTCAACGTTTCCGACTTTGCTTCCGCAACCGCGTTACTTCCCTCACTCGGAAAATAGACACACAAATCCTATCTCTCGTCCATGCATTATTCCGCTAAGGGGAAAAAATTGTCAAAGAGCATTAAGCACTAACAGTTAATTTTGTTAGTAAACCGCATGGGCAGCGGCGCTCAACTAAAAAACACAATTTGGAAACGGGGAAAGCAATTTCCCTTTTAGTTGAGCACCGCAAACGAATGGCATCCGCCGCTCTGCCCAGAGTTAATCGTTTGCGGTTTTTATTTTACAAAAAAAGAGAAAGATATGAGCAAATACATAGTTGTGAATGGAAAAATACAAAACGTAAAAGTATTAGCCAAGGACGGAAAAATGGCTTGGGTTAAATGCCCTGGTTGCACTTGGTATATAACCGACGAAAAATTGGTCATACCTGCGGACCAAATTTATAACTCATATACTAAGGCTTTAATTTATAAACGCGAGCAAGAAATATCCTTCTTTAAATCAAAATTGGAGACCCTACAAAAACTGGTGGAGAGGAATCTGTGTGAAGTAAGGCATCTTTTTGGAGTTAGCCCCCATGCCGATTAAACTGGACGAAATCAGCAAGAAGCATTATTTCATGCACCCGGGGTTAGGGGAGGTGGTGTTTACCAAAAACGCCACCGCACAGCTTATAGGCTGTACGCTCTCCAACCTGCTAAAAATACGCGGCAAAAACGGTTTAAACCCTTTAAAAAGCCGCTGGCACCGCGCAACGGTGTACGCACAGAGCGACATTGAAGCATACCTGGCACGGAGAGAGGTCAACTAATGAAACAGTTTATCACGCTTTTACAGCACCCCGAACGGATGAGCGACGTGTCGTGCGCCGTTACCCTGTTATCCGTTTACACGTTTTTGGCCCTTATGTTTGTGTGGGCGATTTAGGAGGAAAGTATGGAACTTAATCAAAAAGTACAGCTTTTAAAAGCCAAACGGGCAAACATCCTGGGCCGAGCCAAACGGGAAACGGCCAAGCTGGAGCGGGAGTTTAGAACCCAGCAGAACGGCAAAAAGCCGCTTATGGAGCAGATAAAGAGTTTTAGCGGCCGCTTCTACGCCAAAGTGGGCCCGCTGTTAAAACAGGCCAAAGAATACCAAACGGCCATTGAGCTTTTGAAATAGGAGGCAGAAGATGTTTATCAATATCAAAGACAACGGAAAACTCGTCGCCAGTATCAAAGACATAAGCATCGTAGCGGTGTTTAGAGACCACAGCCATACAAACATACTACTGTTGAGTGAGACACAACCCCTTTTATGTGGGCAAACCGACGACGAGTTTAAGGCACTTGTAGCAGAACTTAAACAAGCGAATTAGTAGCAGGAATGTGAAGGGCCTCTCTCCCGGTGGAGTTAAAAAGAGCCGGGCTAAATTTTTTGGGAACGTATCTTAACTGGTAAAGCGAGTTTGTACTTGCGGGTTCGAATCCCGCCGTTCCCACCTTTAAATTTTCATTGTAAGGAATAGAGCGGGCCCCGAGTTACCACTCTTTAAACAACCAACAACCGAAACGCCTTACAATACGCGACACTTTTAGTTTGGGCCAATAGTGGGGGCAACGTCTTAGGGCTGACGACCTCCGACCGTGAAGTTTTATAACCCAATACCCAAACTTTAACCCGTGAATCTATTTGATTACGGGAAGACGCGGCGGGATAGTAATTTTAAAAAATTATTTTTCCCTGTTCCCTTGGTTTCCGGCTCTCGCCGATGTTCACGGGATATAAAGCCCCCTTTTAAACAGTTATTTATACGGTTATTTTTATGCAGTTCTTTAACAATTTACGCGCCTGTAGCTCAATTGGTTAGAGCGCCCCGCTCATAACGGGTAGGTTCTGGGTTCAAGTCCCAGCAGGCGCAAGATTTCCCGGGTATCAGGTCCCGGGCCCGGCGGGGGTCTCCTACAACCGAACAGCCAGCCGCCGGGAATGGATTAAACTGACCCGCAAAACTATACGACATCACGCTATGGCGGGTATTGAGTAAGTACGTTGGGCACAATGCGCATAATTGTGTCAGGCAAGGGTCTTGTTAATACCTCATAAAGCCGTGGCCCGGACGGTGCCGATTACCGGGCAGATTTTAGGGTGGTCTAAACCCTGCGGGCCAACCACGGGAGGGCTTAAAAACCCTCCCCCCGCAAGAATTTAACGCGCGCAGCGCGAAATAACGAGCCCCATCCGTTCTGGGTAAAAAACGGGCCGGACAGCGTGGCAAAATCTCGCTGGTTGTTCTTTACGAAGCAGTAAGTATGGCTTAATGCTTGACGGGTGGACACAGTGGCAGGCCCGGAAGAGTGAGCAGGCGGCCCGCCCCCAATAATCCTAGTATTGCGGGGCCTAAAAACAAAGGAAAGGTCTTACACGGGGGCGGTAATCTGCTCCGCCCCCTATTTCGGAGGAAGTATGAGTAAAAACATTATTGGTTTATTGGAAGAAATACAGGCCGTAGCTGAAAAAGCGGAACAAGAATTAAACCAGGCCAGAAAAGTGGATTTTAAAGAAATTTTCAAACCCTTCTAAGAGGAATTATGAAAAAATACGAAATTTTAAAAAACGAATATATTATCGTGCCTGACGGCGAAAAGGTTTTCCGCGTCCAAGCGTTAGTTCCTTTTGCTGATGTCGGCGCTGGCGAAAAGGGCGGATACATCCAAAAAGAAGAAAACTTAAGCCAATGCGGCGCCGCGTGGGTGTCTGGCGACGCGTGGGTGTCTGGCGACGCGCGGGTGTATGGCGACGCGCGGGTGTCTGGCGCCGCGTGGGTGTATGGCGCCGCGCGGGTGTATGGCGCCGCGTGGGTGTCTGGCGACGCGTGGGTGTCTGGCGAC
>NZ_CAUDSG010000010.1:0-44575 GCF_958451995.1 Candidatus Avelusimicrobium alvi | reverse complement strand
AATCGTCCCGACGTTTACGTGCGGTTTGCTGCGGGAAAATTTTTCCTTTGCCATTGTTTAGTTCTCCTGTTTTTAGTCTTTACTGCATTGTTTAGTTGTCAAAACAAGCTGGGAGTGGGAATCGAACCCACGACCTTCTCCTTACCATGGAGATGCTCTACCTACTGAGCTACCCCAGCATTTACTGCCGGTGCCCCGTATGGGACGGGGACTTTCAAATTTATAAGCTGGGAGTGGGAATCGAACCCACGACCTTCTCCTTACCATGGAGATGCTCTACCTACTGAGCTACCCCAGCATTCGGGTGCCGCACCGAACGCGGACTTGTTACAGCGCACACTGCCAAGCGGGCGATGGGAATCGAACCCACGTATCAAGCTTGGAAGGCTAGTGTTCTACCATTGAACTACGCCCGCGCAAGGCAATACTTTATTATATCAAAAAATGTATAAAGACAAAAGCTTTTTGACGCAAAAGCCCCGGCCCGAAGCCGCGAAAAACGGCCCCCGTTCGGGAGCCTTTATATTATTATAGCAAAAAGTAAGCCCGCAAGCACGCCTTTTGCGCCGGATTTACGCAACAAATCCCGGCACGCGCCGCGCACCGGGAAGAAAAGGTGGGAGGCCGAGTCCCCTACAAGAGGCATACCCTAAAACGGGTTGTTGTGGCACTCCCATACTGCTAGTATAGCAGCCAAGTCTTAAAAATCAAGACCCAAATTGATTTTTAACGCTTCTTCCTAAAAACCTCTTTTTTTGCTATAATAATTTTGTTCCAATCATTTTGACGTATACGGTGCGGTGGCCAAGTGGTAAGGCGTGAGTCTGCAAAACTCATATTCGCGGGTTCGATTCCCGCCCGCACCTTACAATTTATAAAACCGCGCTTAAACAGGCGCGGTTTTCGCTTTTTAAACGCAAAAAGCGCCTTTGTTCTTTTTCCGGCCGCAGAAAAAGAATTATATTGTAACACCGGAAACATACAGCCTAAAACAGATTAAGAACAACAACATCCCCTCTCTGTACATAAAAAAGCCGGGCCCCGCAAGGAGGTCCGGCTTTTCTGTTTTCCCGTAAGGATTAATCTTCTTCCGGCACTTCGGACAGGATAACGTCGCTGTCCTTGTCTTCCGGATAAGGAATCCCTCTGAATTTGTAGTTTACCCAGTTGCCCAGGTTGTCCATCAAAATATACGTAACCGGGGTCATCAAGAGCGTAACCAGCAGGGACAGCGCCTGCCCGCCGACGATAACCACCGCCAAGCTGCGGCGGGATTCGGCGCCTTCGCCGTTGGAAATAAGCATCGGCACCACGCCCACAATCAGCGTAAGCGTCGTCATCAGAATCGGGCGCAAGCGGACGCGGTTCGCCTGCAGAATCGCATTCGTGCGGCCGTAACCGCGGGCGCGCAGCTGGTCGGTATAATCGGTCTGCAAAATAGCGTTTTTACTGACTACGCCGATTAACATAAACAGACCGAGCAAGCTGAAAATGTTCAGCGTCTGCCCCGTGATGAGCAGGGAGAACACCGCAAACGGAATCGTCAGCGGCAGGGACACGATAATGGCCACCGGGTGCGAGTAGTTTTCAAACTGCGCGGCCAAAATCATATACTTGAACAGGAACGCGAGCACGAACGCAACCAGGAACGATTGGAACATACGGCCCATTTCTTTCGCGCTTCCGCTCATACCGCCGGAATACTCGCTGGACACGCCCAGGTTTTTATATTCCTGCTCAATAATAGCCATAGCGGTGCGGGTATCCAGTCCGTTTAAGTTGGAGCGTACGGTTACCTGGCGCTGGCGGTTGAAGCGGTCAATCTGGCTGGGGCCGAGGCCTTCTTCAATGCTGGCCACGCTGTCCAGACGGACGATGGTGTCTTCCCCGTTGGTTTTGCCGGGCACCATCAGCGCGGAAACGGCTTCTTTCGTATCGCGGTACTCTTCGGCCACGCGTACGCGCACTTCGTATAAGTCGTCCCCTTCTTTATATTTGGAGATATCGTCTTCACCGCCCACCATCGTGCGCAGCGCGGAAGCGATGTCGGACACGTTCACACCCATATTATGGGCTTTCTCGCGGTTGATGACCACGCGGTATTCCGGTTTGGCCAGTTCTACGGATAAATCCGAGTCAATAAAACGCGGATCCTGTTTGAGCTTGGCCAAAATGGCGTTGCCGTATTCAATCAGCTTGTTGATGTCCGGCCCGCTGAGCAGGAATTCCACTTCTTTCTGGCCCGAAGACGGGCTTTCGCTCGCGATGAACGAGCTGGTTTTGAGCCCTTCGTATTTCTTGAGCATTTCGCGCGTTACGGTTAAGTAGTCGGACGTAGTCATCCCTTCGCGCTGGTCGCGCGCTTCCAGCTCAAAGCGCAGCTGGCCTTTGTTGCTGGGGCTGGAGTTGGCAAAACTGCTTTCGCCCACGCCGGCGGAAATCAGCACGTCCTTTACGTGCGGCATACGGCGCACGTCGCGCTCAATCTGCATCAGGATTTTCTGGGTGTCCGGATAGCTGGTGCCCACGGGGGCTTCCACGTTAATCTGGATTTTACCGCTGTCGTCCACCGGGAAGAATTCGCCGCCCACTTTTTGCATCATGGGCACAATCAAAAGCAAGCTGGCTACGGCCAGCGCCACCATGGTCTTGCGGTGGTGAATGGACCATTCCAGCATCGGGATATACCAATCCACCAGCTTTTTGTTAATAGCATCTACCATCAAATCCAGCTTGCTTTTGTGGTCTTCTTTTTTAAGCATTTTGGCGCAGAGCATCGGCGTCAGCGTCAAAGCCACGATACCGGAGAGCGCGATGGCGAACACCACCGTCATCCCGTAGCTGCTTACAATACGTCCCACAATACCGCTCATATACGCCAGCGGCAGGAAGATAACCAGAATGGAGAGCGTGGTGGCCACGACGGTGGAGGTGATTTCTTTCGCTCCGTCCACGGCGGCCACTTTCGGCTTTTTGTTGTATTTCTCCATATGGCGGTAAATGTTTTCCAGCATAACGATGGCGTCGTCAATAACGATACCGACGGCCACCGTCAAACCCAAAAGCGTCATGGAGTCAATGGTAAAGCCCATCATATTCATAAAGATGAACGACCCGATGATGGAAATGGGCATAGCCAAAAACGCGATGAACGTGGAGCGCAGCGAACCCATAAAGATAAGCACCATCACGCCCGCCAGGAAACCGCCCAAAATCAAGTGTTCCAGCACGGTGTGTACGGACGCTTTAATGTTGCCGGACTGGTCCAGCATCAGGTTGATTTCAATATCTTTCGGGAGCGTGGGCTTAATAAGCTCCAGCTTTTGTTTCACGCCTTCAATAACGGCCAGCGTGTTGGTGCCGGACTGTTTTTTAACTTCCAGCGTAACGGCGCGTCTGCCGTTTAAGAACGTGGATTCGCGGTCGTATTCGCCCGCGTCTTCGGCGTAGCCGATATCGGAGATTTTGATGGAAGCGCCTTTGCGGCTGGCCACAAAAATATCGTTAAACGACGGCACGTCCGGAATACGGCCCAAAATACGCAGGCTGAATTCCTGGTGCTGCTGTTCCACGCGGCCGCCCGGCATTTCCACGTTCTGTTTTTGGATGGCTTCTTTTACTCTGCTGATGGGAAGCCCCAGCGAATAGAGTTTGAACGGATTGACGATGATATGGATTTCGCGTTCGCGTCCGCCCACGATGTTGACGGAACCTACGCCGCGGATGTTTTCAATGTTTTCTTTAACCTGCTTTTTCGCGACTTCGGTCAAATCAATAATATCCCGGTCGCCGGACACTACTACGTTCAGCACCGGCATGGAATCCGCGTCCAGCTTTAAAATAACGGGGGCATCGGTTCCGTCCGGCAGATCGTTTTTGATCAGGTCCACTTTGTCGCGCACTTCCTGTGCGGCGACGTCGCCGTCTTTTTCCAGGTCAAACTTAATAATCACCAGAGACGTGCCTTCCATGCTCTGGGATTTCAGCTCGTCAATGCCTTCAATCTGGTTGACGGATTCTTCAATGACTTTGCTGACGGAGGTTTCCATTTCCTCCGGGCTCGCGCCCGCCAGCGTGGTCTGCACCAGCACGTACGGCACTTCCACGTTGGGGTACATGCCTACGCCCATGCTGCTGTAGGACATCAACCCCACGATGATAAGCGCCAAGCTGGCCATAATGGTCAGTACGGGCCGGTGAATGAAAAATGACGCGAATCCGCCC
The DNA here is from genome assembly GCF_958451995.1 of Candidatus Avelusimicrobium alvi. NCBI lineage: Bacteria > Pseudomonadati > Elusimicrobiota > Elusimicrobia > Elusimicrobiales > Elusimicrobiaceae > Candidatus Avelusimicrobium > Candidatus Avelusimicrobium alvi. The sequence goes on along the minus strand of NZ_CAUDSG010000010.1, from coordinate 40,351 downwards.
TTTGCGTTTTGCGCAGAGGGGGCGGAAGCCGTTGTCGTGTTCGTATTATTTTCCTGCATACCTGGCTTCCTTAATTAATCTCAATCTTGCTGCCGTCTTTCAGGCCGTACGCAAAACCCAGCACGTTCTGGCCCACGGAGAGGCCTTCGGTTACTTCCAGGTAATCGTTGTTTTCAAAGCCGACGGTTACTTCCTGGCGGCGGGCCGTTTTGCCGTCTTCGGACGGCATAAACACGTACGCCTGGCCTTTTTCATCGCGGTAAAGGCTGTTTTTGGCAATAGACACGGCTTTCTTCTTTTCGGATAAAATGACATCCACCTTAGCGAACATACCCGATTTAAGCAAACCTTTTTTGTTGTCGGCCCAGAATTCCACGGCCACGGCGCGGCTCATAGAATCCACCACCGGGCTGATGATTTGCAGTCTGGCTTCAAACTCTTTGCCGGGCAGCGCGTCCACGCGCAGGGTGGCCGGCTGGCCTTTATAAATTTCGCCGATGTAGCGTTCCGGAATATCCACGGCCACGCGCACTTTTTCCTGGTTTACCACCAGCGCCACGGGGGTGGACACCGTTACGTTGGCGCCCGGATCCAAATACACGCGGCCTACCACGCCGGTAATGGTGGACGGAACCACCACGGGTTCATAAATCGCGCCCACTTCGTCGCGTTCAATCAAAGAGACGGTCTGGTTTTTCTTTACCGCATCCCCTTCGCGCAGCACGTTGCGCAGCAATTTGCCGTTTACGCGCGGATACAGGGTGGCTTCTTCCCAGGCTTTAACGCTGCCGGACATTAACAGCTGGTGTTTCAAATCCCGCAGCTGGACGGTTTCCTGCTTTACCACAAACACGTCCCGGGCGACGCCGTCCAGCGGGCCGCCGGCTTTGGGCTTAAAAATAACCCCTAATACCACCGCAGCCACTACTGCGATGACTATGTATCTGATTCTTCTTTTAGTTTTCTTTCTCATATAAATCTACCTCTACCCCTACGGCGAATTTCAAATCGGAGAGCGCAATCGCCCCGTCATACACGGCCTGCACGTATTGCAGGTCGGAATCGTTTACGTTGGAAATGGCGTCGTTTACTTCCAGCTGGCTCGTCAGCCCCGCGCGGTAGCGTTTCATCTGCGCGTTCAAGTTTTCGCGCGCCTGTTCCACCACGCCTTTGGTGGCTTCCACGCGGGAGCGGGCCTCTTCCAAATTCAGCCACGCTTCTTTTACCTGGATGCGCACGTTTTTCATTTTGTTCTGGTACGCGGCCACGCTCTGTTCGTAAGCCAGTTCTTTCTGCGCCACCTGCGAGCTGACCCGCATCCCTTCAAACAGCGGAATGCTCAGGCTGATCCCGGCGCTGGAAGACCAGTAATAGTCTTTTTTATGCTGCGGGAAACCGTTCTCCGTAACCCCGTTATACGTATAATCGGCGTTTAACGCGAGCACGGGCATATGGCCCGCTTTGGCGATATTGATGTTGTAATGCGCCGCATCCACCGCCAGTTTGGAGAGCATCAGCTCCGGCCGTTTTTCCATAGCCAGGCGGTACAGCTCGTCCAGGGAAGGCGTCTGGGGCAGTTTCAAATCCGCCGGGGACCAGGTAAGATAAATGTTGTCTTCCGGGTCGCGGTTTAAAATTTGGCGCAGGTACAGGTTGCCCAGTTCAAAATTCTTTTTGGCCTGGAGCACCAGCGGCTCAATATTTTCCACTTTCACTTTTTGGGTGAGCACGTCCAGATTGCTGACCAAACCCTGTTTGTATTTCGCCTGGGCTTCGCTTAAATGCTGTTTGGCGATGTCCAGGTATTCTTCCTGCACGCGGATAAGCGCGGCGGCGTAAATAATGTCGTAGCAGAAGCCCACCACCTGTTTGGTAACCAGGCTCTGCACGTGGCGCAGGTTATACAGCCCCGTTTCCGCGCCCACTTTGGCCGCGCGGGCCGTATTGCGGATTTGGCCGCCCGACCACAGCACGTAAGAACCGTTAAGCCCCGCGGTATAAGTATTGTTCTGGCCGATTTCCATCGTGCCCGAAGACATAACGATTTTGCTCTTTTTCAACGCCCGGTTGTACGAGCCGTCCAGCGACAAAGACGGATAGAAATACGAATTGGCCTCGGAAAGCTGGGCTTCGTAAATTTCTTTCGTCTTTTGCGCGTCAATGATTTGGTAGCTGTCCGACAGCGCCATGCGGATGGCGTCGGAAATGGTGATTTTTTCTCCCCCTACCTCTTCACGTTCGGCAAACAAACTGTTGGCCGATTTGTCCGGAGCAGCCCCCAGACACACGGGCGCATATGCTGCCATAAGCGCGAGTAACATCCATTTCTTCATATGCTTATTTCTTTTCCTTATAGTATTGTTTTATTCCCAGTAAAATGATTTTTACCAAACGCGCGAGCGTTTCTTTATTGTAAACGCCGCCTACGCGCGCACCCCGGCAGACGTGCTGGTTCAAATACGCGCTGAACATCAGCTCGGCCGACAGGCCGGACACCAGCTGCACCACGTCGTTTATGGAACCCGCGGGCAGCGTGCCTCTTTTTTCTTCGCCGGCAAGCACCTGGGCCAGCATTTCGTATGCGGTTTTGCCCTTTTTTTTCGGCGCAATCGTTTTAGGGTCCATATCCAGCGTATAGGAAATCATCTGAATGACGAACTTGGAATGAATCGGGTCCTTCATAAAAAAGTTCAGGTGCGAAAGCAGCCCTTCATACAGCACTTCTTCGGGCCCCTGCGCGCGCTGCTGCACTTTTTCCATTTGGCGTCTGAACACGGTTTCGTGGTCCTCAATAATGCTGGCGCACAGGTCCTCTTTATTTTTAAAATAATAATAAAGAACGGGTTTGGTCACGTTTACCTTTTCGGCGATTTCGCGCATGGACACTTTGTCCAGGCCTTTTTCCGCCATCAGCGCAAAAGCCGCTTTTTTAATGGCGTCGCGCATACGGGTTTCACGTTCGGATTTATCGGTTTTTTCCAATTCGTTTTTTTTCATAAATAAGCTCTTTACCTACCGGTAGGTATATTTTACCAAAAAAAGAATACCCTTGCACGCTTCTTTTACAACCCCGCCTCACCGCTTTTTATTGCACCGGGCCGCGCGGGCACAAAAAAAGCCCCGCTCGGCGGCGGGGCTTTGTAAACAGGCGGGATTAAAAAAGCAGCGTAAGCGTCCAGATAAAAAACGCGCCCGCCAGCGCGGCGGCGGCCGCCGCCGGCACGAAGCCGAACAGCCACGCGCCCAGCGCCTTGCCCGCTGAAATACCGTACGCGCGCATCAGGCCGCGCGTCAAATACCCCAGCTGCAGGGCCAGCACCAATACAAGCGCCAGCGGAGCCAGCAGGCCCAGCCGGGCCGGCGGAAACGCCGCCGACACAAGCGCAAACGCAATCAGCAGTCCCTTAATAAATCCGGCCGAACCGACCAGGACAAACAGTTCCGCGGGAGAAGCTTTTACGCGGGAAAAATCCAAAAACAGCCCGCAGACGGACGCAATAAAATAGCCCGCCGTCAGCTCCGCCGCAAATACGAGCAACAGCTTTAATAACAGCGCCGGAACGGAAAGCCCGTCCCCGATGTTAAAAAACAGCACCCAGCCCAGCGCGGCGGCAAAATATCCCGCGCACGCCCGGGAGAAAGAACGCTCCTCCAGGAGCGACTGAAGCGCCCCCGCCGGGTCTTCCATATAATTAAAATAGGCTTTAAGCAATTTCATAAAGGCCCCTTAGTTTACCCACAGGTACGAAACGCTGGGAGTGGAAAGCGTCTGGAGCTGTTTGGCAAGCGTCTGGTTTTCCATCGTGGAGCCAAACGAGAAAATCAGCTCGCGCAGGCTGTCGGGCCGCTGGGTGATGATTTTCGGGTCTTTAAGGCCCGCCAGCTCCCCGGCCAGAAGGCGCGCTTCTTCTTCGCCGCCCAGTTTATCCACAAATCCCAGATTAAACGCACGCTGGCCCGTGAATACGCGGCCGTCGGTGTATTCGGTTAAATCTTCGGGTTTCACATTGGGGCGGCCGGCTTTCACCGCCGCAAAAAACTGCGTATACGTATCGTTGACCATATCCTGCAAAATGGCTTTTTCGGCGTCGGACATCGGGCGGAAAGCGGAGCCCATGTCTTTATATTTGCCGGAGGTAATCGGGGTGACTTTCACGCCGATTTTTTCAAACAGGCCTTCCACGTTGCTCGTTTGCATAATCACGCCGACGGAGCCCGTGATGGTGCCCGGTTCGGCCACGATTTTGTCGGCCGCCATGGCAATATAGAAACCGCCGCTTGCGGCCACGTCGCGGAACAGCGCCACCACTTTTTTATTTTCTTTGGCTTTTAAAATTTCGCTGTAAATGTTCTGCACGGAGGCCACGGTGCCGCCGGGAGAGTTGATGTCCAGCACGATGGCTTTGACGTTTTTGTTTTCGCCCGCTTCGCGGATTTTTTTAGCGATGGACGACGCGCCGGAAGGGCGCGAGAACGGGCCGGTGTTGTTGTCCTGCGCGATGACGCCGCGGATTTTAATCCACGCAATACCCGGCTTGCCGCCCGAGCGCGAAGAAAGCGCCGTCGCCAGTTTGGAGGCGGTTCCGTCTTCCGCTTCTTCGGAAACGGCCGGTTTGGCGGGCTCGCATTTCTCCACGGGTTTAACCGTCAGATAAATGCCGCACACGGAAGAAACGGCAAAAGTCAGCAATAAAAGAAAAGCCCACAATCCGCCGGAAGACGGGCGTTTAAACGCCGGCTTTTCTTCTTTTTTTTCTTCAACAGGCGGCAACAGAGCGGTTTTTTCGTTTTCCAGCAATTTTTTCTCCCAATCTTCTTTCGGAAGGCTGGTGTTGGTATCGGCCTGCCGGCCTTCTTGTTTGTTTTCGGACATAGCAGTATCCCCCGGGTCAAAAATGTTACTTAATTATACAAATTAAATTGCTAAAATATGAGCTGTTCCCGCTTGGCGGGCCGTTTGGCCGCCGCGCACGGGCCGGGAACGCATTTATGGTTACGGGAGGCGTTATGTTTAAAGGAGTATACACCGCGCTGGCCACGCCGATGGCCGCTGATGGAGCCGTGGATTATCCCTCGCTCGGGCGCTTGATTGACGCCCAGCTGGCGGCCGGGGTGGACGGGCTGGTGCTCCTGGGCACCACCGCCGAAGCCGCCACGCTGTCCGCCAAAGAAAAAAATGAAATTTTATATTTTTGCACCAAGCAAATCCAGGGCCGCGTCAAAATTATCATCGGCACCGGCACCAACTCCACCGCCTCCACTTTACAAAACACCCGCGAAGCCCTGGCCTTTAAGCCGGACGGCGTGCTGGTGGTTACCCCGTACTACAATAAACCCAACCCGGCCGGCCTGATTGAACATTATAAACAGGTGGCCGCGCTCGGCGCGCCGGTGGTGATGTACCATATCCCGGGCCGCACGGGCCTTAAAGTGCCCGGCGACGTATTGGGCCGTCTGCTGGCCGAAGTGCCGCAGATTGCCGGGATTAAAGAATCCGACTACGACATGGCGCACGTAACGGACACAGCCGTTAAATTCGGCAACCGCCTAAGCTATATCTGCGGCAACGACGATTTATTCCCGCAGTACCTGGCGATTAACGCCGCGGGCATCATCAGCGCGGCGGGCAACGTGTTTGCGCCCGCGTTCGTGCAGATTTATAAACTGTTTACCGGCGGGCAAACGCAAAAAGCGTTTGCGCTGTTTGCCAAACTTTATCCGCTTATCAAAGCGTGTTATTTGGAAACCAACCCCACTTGCGTGAAGTATATGCTTGAAAAAATCGGCTTCGGGTCGCAGACGGTGCGCCTGCCGCTGGGCGAAATTTCCGCCGAAAACAAACAGAAAATAGACCGGCTTTTAAACGCGGCCGACGCAAGCTTATTTATCCATTAAGGAGTACTTATGAAAACCGTAGGCATTATCGGAATCAACGGGATGGTCGGGCAGAATATGCTGGCCGAACTTAAAAAAATCAAAACCCCGTTTGAAATTAAAACATTTGGCCGAAACGACGAAATCACCCCGCTGGACATAGCCGTTCTGTGCACGGATAACCCCGTCAGCGCGGAGCTGGCGCCCAAAATTAAAGACCGCGTAAAATTTACGGTGGATATGTCGTCCGAATTCCGTATGACGCCCGGCGTGCCGCTCGTCATCCCGGAAATCAACGCCCGCGCCGTCACTAAAGATACGCCGCTTATCGCAAGCCCCAACTGCACCACCACGGGCCTGGTTATGAGCCTGGCGCCGCTGGCCCCGTATTATCATTTTACCGAAGCGTTTTTCTGCTCCTACCAGGCCATCAGCGGCGGCGGCAAAAAACTGCTGGACGATTTTCACACCCCCGGCTCTTATTACGAAAACAACTGCGTGCCGCTTATCGGCTCCGTGCAGGAAAACGGCCACACGAGCGAAGAATTAAAAGGCCTGTACGAAACGCGCAAAATTATGGAGCTGCCGGACATTAAAGTCTATTGCCACACGGTGCGCGTGGCGGTGGAAAATTCCCATTCGCTGGGCGTTACGCTTAAAGCCAAGGAAAATTTTGATTTGGAACAAGTAAAAAAACTGTGGAACGCTTTTCCGAACCTGCAGTACAGCGAAAAAGTCATCACGCCCAAAGAAGCCAGCGGCCGGGAAACCACGTTCATCTGCCGCCTGCGCCAGGACGTGGAGGAACCCAACGTCATCCATTATTTCGTTACGTTTGACAACCTGTTAAAAGGCGCGGCGATGAACGGCCGCCAGATTGTGGAACTGCTGCTGGAGCGGTTTGTATGAAAAAAGTATTTATCAACGGAGCAGAAGGCAAAATGGGCAAAGCCGTCGCCCGCATTATTGAAACGCGGCCGGAACTGGGGCTTTGCGTCGCCGTCAAACGCGAAAACGGGCAGGCCGTATTAGGGGATTTTGACGTAGTGATTGACTTCTCCTCCCCCCAGGGCGCGCAGGAAGCGTTTGCCATGGCGCGCAAACACCGCCGGCCGTTTTTAACGGGCACGACCAATTTGTCCGAAATGTTCCTCTTCCAAATGCAGGAAGAAGAAAAGATTCCCGTTTTTTATGCGCCCAACGTCAGCCTGAGCGTATATTTTTTCACCGAACTCGTGCGCCAGGCGGCCAGAATGTACCCGGGGTACGATTTTAAACTGCACGAGATTCACCATGTCCACAAAAAAGACGCTCCCAGCGGCACCGCCAAAAAACTGGCCGACGCCATGAACCTGCCCTATCCGCAGGTAACGTATGAGCGCACCGGCGAAGTGGTGGGCACCCACACCGCCGCATTCGCGTCCCCTTTTGATGAAATCACCCTCACGCATGAAGCAAAAAACCGCGACCTGTTCGCCGATTCGGCGGTGCACATCGCGCTGTGGCTGATGAAGCGCGAGAGCGGTTTTTACACCATGTCGGATTATGCTAAGTTCAAACTGAAGGAAAAGAAAAAATGAAAATTCACTTTGTAGGTATTGGAGGCGTGGGCATGAGCGCGCTGGCGCAGCTGCACGCCATGGGCGCAGACTCGGTTACCGGGTCGGACCGTCTGATCAGCAAAGGCTATACGGATATGGCCTTGTGGGAGTATTTAAAAAAGCTGAACATCCAGCTTTACCCCCAGGACGGCAGCGGCATTGACCACCGGACGGAGTTAGTCGTGCTCTCTTCCGCCATTGAAGAAGACAACCCGGAACTGCTAAAAGCCAAGGCGCTGGGCATTCCCACCATGCACCGCTCGGAACTCCTGGCCAAACACGTGGCCGAACACCGCACGATTGCCGTTTCCGGCACCAGCGGCAAAAGCACCACCACCGCGATGGTGTATGACATCCTGGCGTTTGCCGGGCTGAGCCCGTCCGTCATTACGGGCGCGGCCATACTGTCCCTGCAGCGCGAACAGGGCGTATTCGGCAACGTTTACAAAGGCGAGTCAGACATTTTGGTTATTGAGGCCGACGAAAGCGACGGCTCCATCGTCAAATACCGCCCGCATTTGGGCCTGTGCTTAAACCTGCAGAAAGACCATAAGGAAATTGATATTTTGCAGGGTTATTTTAAAGAATTTATTTCGCACTGCAAAACCGCCATCATCAACGCGGAAGAAGAAAACCTGCGCGTGCTCGCGCCGCAGGCCAAGACGTTCGGCCTGTCGCTGGGTGACGTACACCCGACGGAAATTAAAGTGGACGGTTTCGGGTCCGACTTTACCATCCAGGGCCAGCCCTTCCGCCTGCACATCCCCGGCCTGCATAATGTGTGCAACGCCGTGGCCGCCGTTTCCGCCGCCCTGCAGATGGGCGTGGATTTGGATACCTGCGCCAAAGCGCTTAACAAATTCCAGGGCATCGCGCGCCGCTTTGCCAGCGTGGGCAGTTACGATAAAATTGAAGTCGTTGACGATTTCGCCCATAACCCGCACAAACTGGGTGCGACTATCGCCGCCGCCCATCTGCGCGGCAAACGCGTGCTGGCCTTTTACCAGCCGCATGCCTTCACCTCCGTTAAAATGCTGGCGCCGGAATTTGTGGACAGCTTCGCCAAGCACATCGGCCCCGAAGACCATTTGTGGCTGACGGAAGTGTATTATCCGGGCGGCACCATTCCGCAGGGCGTTTCCTGCCGGACGATTTACGAAGGCTTAAAAGCGCGCGGCATAAACGTCAGCTACGACGACTGCCGCGAACGCATCCTGTCCGAAATGGCGGGCGCCGCCCAGCCGGGCGACATTTTGCTGGTGCTCGGCGCGCGCGACCCGACCTTAACGGACTTTGCCCACAAGCTGCTGGGCGCGCTGAAAGAACGCCAGCCGGTTGAAAGCTGCCAGAACTGTATGCTGGGCAACTGCTGTATGCATTACAGCAAATAAATCGCCTTGTTAAAAAGCCCCGGCGCAACCGGGGCTTTTTATTGGCTTTGCACCCCGGTACACATAAAAACGGGACCTTGTAGAGGTCCCGTTTTTAAATGCTCTCAGCCGCGCGTTTATTTGTTGCCGTCCACACGGTCCTTAAATACATAGGCATTGACCAGCCGTTTAAAAATTTTGCCCCGCTGTTCAAAATCTTTAAACTGGTCAAAGCTGGAACACGCCGGAGACAAAAGCACAATGTCCCCCTTGCACGCCGCACCCATGGCGGTTTCCACAGCTTTTTCCAGGGTGCCGCAGCGCGTCAGCGCCACCGCGCCGTGCAGCTCGGCTTCAATTTTATCCATCGCTTCGCCAATCGTCAGTACGCGCTTGCAGTAATCTTTTACGTAAGGGATTAACGCTTCGTACGAAGCGCCCTTGTCGCGCCCGCCTAAAATCAGCCACAGGTTCTGCCGCTTTTCAAAACTTTTAAGCGCGGTAATGGTGGAATCCAAATTAGTGGCCTTGGAATCATTCACATACACCACGCCGCGGTGATAGGCAAACTGCTCAATGCGGTGCTCCATCGCTTCAAAGCGGTCAAACACGGCCTGCACCGTATCCGCCGGCACGCCGGCGGCCAGCGCCATCAGCGCGGCGGCCATGGCGTTTTCCACGTTATGAATACCCTTTAAATGCGGCGGGCGGATTTGGTGCCCTTCGCTGAAAATCAGTTCGTCCCCGTCAAAAAACACGTCCGTTTTAAGCAAATGCTTGGGATGGGTGGAGAACGCCAGCACTTCGCTTTTGGCTTTTTCCACCAGCTCGGCGCATACCGTATCCGCCCCGTTGACCACCAGCACATCGCTTTCGCGCTGGTTTTTAAGCACTTTACCTTTGGCTTTGATATAGCCTTTCATACCGCCGTGATGGTCCAGGTGATCCGGCGTAACGTTTAAAATGCACGCGTAATGCGGGCGGAAATAGGTGCTGTCCTCCAGCTGGTAGCTGGACACTTCAATCACCAAATCGTCGCCTTTTTTCACTTCCGCGGCGCAGAGCGAAACGGGGCTGCCGATATTGCCGCACACGTGCACGCGGCGGCCTTTGCCCTCCCGCACGGCGTGCTGTGTTAAAATGTCACCCAGTAAAGCGGTGGTCGTGGTTTTGCCGTTGGTGCCCGTTACGGCAAACACCCGCACGCCTTTGGGCATAAACGCCAGCGCGGTTTCCAGCTCGCTAAACACGGGGATGCCGCGTTTTTTCGCTTCCAGCAGGATAGGATTTTTAGGGAAAATACCCGGGCTTTTAATCCAAAAGCCGCATTCAAACACGCGCTCCGTATGGCCGCCCGTTTCCACGCTTACGCCGGCCGGCAGCCGGAAAGAGTCCACATGGGAAATGGCCGCCTCTTCGCTGATGAGCACTTCAAAGCCGTTTGCCGCCAGCAGGGCCGCCACGGCCCGGCCGCTTTTGCCCAGGCCGAGCACGCAGGCTTTTTGGCCTTTTAATTTTTCTTTTCTGAACATAAATTCTTCTCCCCGCACAAAAACGCGCGGACGGTTTCCCGGTCGGAAAAATGACGTTTTTCCGTACCGACGATTTGATAGTCTTCGTGCCCCTTGCCCGCGATAATCACAATATCGTCTTTTTGCGCGGCGGCCAGCGCGCGGCGGATGGCCTCGGCCCGGTCCGGCACGATTTCGTAATTGGAAAACCCTTTCATTCCTTCCAAAATATCGTTAAAAATTTGTTTTTCGTCTTCACAGCGCGGATTGTCGTTGGTTAAAAATACGCGGTCCGCATGCGTGCACGCCGTGCGGCCCATCAGCGGGCGTTTGGTGCGGTCCCGCTGGCCGCCGCAGCCAAATACCACCAATACGCGCCCTTTTTTAAACGGTTCCACCGTTTTAAACGCGCGCTGCAGCGATTCGTCCGTATACGCAAAATCCACAAATACAAAATAATCCTGCCCTTCGCTAATGCGTTCCATCCGGCCCGGCACGCCCGGCAGGTTTTTAAGGCCCTGCACAATGTATTTTTCTTCCACGCCGCCGGCCCGTGCGGCGGCGTACGCCGCCAGCGCGTTATACACGTTGTGGCGGCCCAGCAGATTAATCCGCGCCGGCACGCCGTTGACGGTAAAAGACGTATGCGTCAGACTTTCCCGAATGTCCGCGGCTTTAAAATCGGCTTCGCCGTCCACGGCGAAAGTAACCGTGCGCACGCGGCCTTTTAACATTTCCAACAGCCGCCGGCCATACGGGTCGTCGGCGTTGATGACGGCGGTGCGCCGGGGTTTGGGATTATGCGGGTCCGTCAGGTTTTCAAACAGTTTTTGTTTGGCTTTAAAATAATTTTCAAACGTATGGTGAAAATCCAAATGATCGCGCTGCAGGTTGGTAAATATCGCGGTGTCGTACCAAATATGGCGCACCCGCTGCAGTTCCAGCGCGTGGGAGGAAACTTCCATCACCACGCCGTCGCACCGTTCGGCCTTCATTTGCGCAAGCAGTCCAAAAAGCACCAGGGCGGCGGGCGTAGTGTTGGGGGCGGCGCACACCACCCGGCCCGCTATACGGTAATTTACGGTGCCGAGCGCGCCCACTTTACGCCCCGCGGCCGTTAAAACGGATTCCAGCAAATACGCAATAGAGGTTTTACCCTTCGTGCCGGTAATGCCCCACATCGCCATAGCGTCGGACGGACGCCCGTAAAATTCGTAGGCGGCGTCGGCCATGTCGCGGTCAATATCCTCCGAGCGGTAATACAATACCGGGCAGGGTTTAACGGGGTCAACGGAAGACACAATCATCCCCGCGCCGCGGGCAAGTGCGTCGTCAATAAACAAATTGCCGTCCGCGTTGGCGCCTTTTAACGCAAAAAACACCGCGCCGGGGCGTACGTCCTGCGAGCGGAACGTCAGTCCGCTGACCGCGAGGCCGTTTTGACGGGCTTTTTCCAATACAATACTGATGGGCATAGCAATATGGTATCAAATTGGTAGAATGTAGGAAATGAAAAAAAACACCCGCTATTTTGACGATTTATACACCCGCTACAACAAACGCGCCCTCTGCTCGCCCGACCCGCTCCAATTTCTCTACGATTATCCCGACAAGCGGGACCGGGAAATCACCGCGCTTACGGCGGCGTGTTTCGCGTACGGAAACGTCAAACAAATCCTGAAAAATTTAAACACTGTTTTTACGCCGATGCGCGGACGGCCGCACGCGTTTGTCCTGGGTGCGTCCGCCGCCGGCCTGCGCCGGACGTTTAAAGATTTTAAATACCGCTTTACCACGCGGGAAGAATTATGCGCGTTCCTGCTGGCGGTGCGGCGGGTGCTTAAAAAGCACGGCTCGCTGGAAGCGTGTTTTTTAACGCACTACAGCGAAAGCGACGAATCCGTCCTGCCCGCACTGCGCGGCCTGGCGCGTGAACTGCGCGCCGAAGGAGGCTTATCCTCCCTGGTGCCGGACCCGGATAAAAACAGCGCGCTGAAACGCTTAAATTTATTTTTGCGCTGGATGGTGCGCCAAGACGAAGTGGACCCCGGCGGCTGGGACGGCGTGCCGGCCTCCAAGCTCATCGTCCCGCTGGACGTGCATATGCACCGCATCGCGCGACGGCTGGGGCTTACCAAACGAAACGCGGCGGATATTACCACCGCGCTGGAAATCAGCCGGGCGTTAAAAAAGCACTGCCCGCAGGACCCGGTAAAATACGATTTTTGTTTGACGCGCTTTGGCATCCGCGACGATATGGACTACAAAGATTTGTAAGGGGAACTATTCAATTTCCAACCCGTATTTTTCCAGCAAACCCGGCAGGCCGTAGACGGAAAACCTGGCTTTCCTCATCCGGTTGGATTCGGGATCAAAAACGAAATTGTAAGCGGTGGTAAAATCGGTTTTTTCCAAATTGGTCTGCTGGAAAACGGCGCGCGCCAAATCACAGCGCGTAAACGAAGAACCCGACAAATCCGCCTTGGAAAACACGGCTTCGCGCACGGAGCAGTCCGTAAAATCCGTCCGTTTAAGCGGCAGGCCGGCAAACGACGCACAGCGCAAATCGCACTGCAAAAAATGCATGGAAAGCACGGTGCGGCAGCAGTCAAAAAAGTTAATCCCTTCCATTTTGCACCGTTCAAATTTTACGCCTTTAAACGCGGTCCCCGCCACTTGGATAAGCGAAAGATTGCAATCGGCAAACACGCAGTCCTCAAACGAAAAAGAAGCCAAATCCGCGCCCTGGAAATTACATTCCTTAAACGTACACCCGCAAAAAACCGCGTCCTGCTCCGCCGCCACAAACGCGCGCAGCGCCGTAAACAGCCGTCCGTCAAAATAATCGGGAGCCGTCATTTGCCTACTCCCCGCTCCAGGATTTTTTCCACATCCGCCGCGATTAACGCCAGGTGGTGTTTAATCTGCGGCTGTTTGGTGGCGAGCAGCGGCAGCAGCTTGCCGCGCACCCAGTTGCGGGTAAACGCGTCATCAAAATTGGTTCGGTCCGTTACGTGCGTCAGGCCGTTGTTTTGTAAGTACGCTTCCGTCTCCGCGCGCGTAACGCACAAGAGCGGGCGCACGATTTCCACGTCTTTGGCCAGCGGGCGGCGCACCGGTATGCCGGCGAGCCCTTTGGCTTTGGTGCCGCGCAGCAGATTTAGCAAAACGGTTTCGGCCTGGTCGTCCAGATGGTGCCCCAGGGCCAGCTTGTTGGCGCCCCATTTGCGCGCGGCTTTTACAAACGCGTCGTAACGCGCTTTGCGCGCGCCATGTTCGGGGCTTAAATCCAGCTTTTTCGCCACTTTTTTGGCATCGGTTTTTTGGGTTATAAATTCAATTCCCAGCTCTTTGCACAGGTTTTTGCAAAAACGCTGGTCTTGGGCCGCTTCCCGGCCGCGCAGGCCGTGGTTTACGTGCACCGCGGCCAGCAAAAAATGCTTTTCTCCGGCGAGATAGCGCAAAAAATGCAGCAGGCATACCGAATCCGCCCCGCCGCTGAGCCCCACCAGCACCGCGTCCCCCCGGCCCACCAGGCGCGAAGCAAAAGCGCGCATACGGGGCAGGACGGAAGCGTTAAAGCTTTTTTTTGTCATATAAAAAAGTATAATAAATATAGAAGATTATTGGAAAAGTGAATATGAAAAAAAGAATTTTAATTGTAGAAGATGAAGCCAGCATTATTGACCTTCTGACCTTGGTGCTGACCCGCGAAGGATACGAAGTGTATTCGTGCCAGACGGGCCGCGACGCCATCGCCGCTATGAAAAAAGTGCATCCGCACCTGGTCATCCTGGACGTTATGCTCCCCGGCCTGGACGGGGCGAGCATCGTCAAAATTATGGGTGAGGATGAAACGCTGGCGTCCACTCCGGTAATCGTTACGTCGGCCCTGGTGGAGTCGGAAAAGATGTTTCAGCCGTATCCCCAGGTGAAAGGGTTTTCTTCCAAGCCGTTCGTGCTGATGGATTTTGTGGCCAAAGTCAAACAGGCGCTGGGCGATTAATCCAAACCGCTTTTATACAAAACACCCGCTTTAAAAGCGGGTGTTTTTTGTTCCCTTTAAAAATGGTTACGCAGCGGAATGGAGCCAATGTGCGTAATGCTTCCAAAAATGATTTAACAGTTCGTCCAAAAACAGCTCCTTGCTGGTTTCGGAGCCGATCAGCTGCTTGAGGCTTACCGCCGTATCTTTTAACGAAGCGGGCAGGCGGTTATTGACGTTTACGCCCACGCCCACCAGCATCCAGCTGTTGTTGGCGTCGCCGGAAGAGGTCTCAATCAAAATACCGCAGATTTTTTTCCACTTGCGGGCTTTGCCGTCCCAGGCTAGTACGTCGTTGGGCAGCTTTACTTTGGTTTTAACGTCAAATACGGAAGAAATCGCATCCGCCACCGCCCGGCCCACACGCGGGCTTAAAGACGCGTTGCACGCGGCCGGTTTATTGGGACGCAGAATCAGCGTAAAATAAACGCCGCCATCCGACGAGCTGAATGTGCGGTCGTAGCGGCCGCGGCCGCCGGTCTGCCGGCAGGCCAGCACCAGGGTGCCTTCGGGTTCGCCTCGTTCGGCCAGCTCTTTGGCCAGGGTTTGCGTGCTGTCCACAAGCTCCAGGCCGATAACCTTCGTAACGGACTGCAAAGGGATAGTCGTTTCTTCCATATGTATATTTTACCAATTTTACCGCCGCGGCGCGCACCCGGCAAAATCGTATGCGCGTCCGCCGCCGGCTTAGCAATCCGCATCCGCGCCTGTTTAAGCGGCGTTAAAAACCCCGGTATCTCCGGGGTCTTTACGAGTTATTTTAAGAACGCTTCTTCTTTTTGTCCGCGCCTTTCACTTTCATCTGGCGCAGTTCAAAAAGTCGGTCGCGCAGTTCGGCGGCCAGTTCAAAGTTCAGCGCGTCGGCGGCCTGGAGCATTTGCTGTTCAATGTCCTTCTCCACCGATTTTAAATTTTTAAGCGTGGGTTCCGGCAGGGACTCGCTTAAAATGCCGAATGCGCTGGTTTTGGCCTGCTGCTCAAATTCTTTCAGCTCCACTTCCGTTTTTTGAATGGTCTTGGGGGTAATGTGGTGCTCTTTGTTGTACGCTTCCTGCAGTTCGCGGCGGCGGTTCATTTCGTTTAATGCGTATTGAATGGAATCCGTTTTGCGGTCCGCATATAAGATAACTTCGCCGCCCGCGTTGCGCGCCGCGCGGCCGGAAATCTGGATTAGAGTAGTGGTATTGCGCAGGAAGCCTTCGTTGTCCGCCCCCAGAATGGCCACCAGCCCGACCTGCGGAATATCAATGCCTTCGCGCAGCAGGTTGATGCCGACGAGCACGTCAAATTTTCCCTGGCGGAATTCTTTTAAAATTTCCACGCGGTCCAGCGCTTCAATATCTGAATGCAGGTAACGCGTTTTGATATTTTTTTCGGTAAAAAACGCGCTTAAATCTTCGGCGGTTTTTTTGGTAAGCGCCAGCACCAGCGTGCGCTCGCCGCGTTTTTTGTGTTCGTTGATTTTGTCCACCAGGTGGTCAATCTGTCCGGCGGTCGGATGCATATACACCTGCGGATCCACCAGGCCCGTGGGGCGGATGACCTGCTCCACAATGTTGTTGCCGCTGACCGTCAGTTCATACGGGCCCGGCGTGGCGGACACAAACACGGTAGAAGGCAGGAGGCTTTCAAATTCTTCAAACTTCAGCGGACGGTTGTCCAGCGCCGACGGCAGACGGAAGCCGAAATCCACCAGCATCTGCTTGCGCGCACGGTCTCCGTTAAACATACCGCGCACCTGCGGCAGGGCCACGTGCGATTCGTCCACCATCATTAAAAAATTATCGTAACGTTTAAAATAATCCAGCAGGCACGAAGGGCGTTCGCCGGGTTTGCGTCCGTCCATATAGCGCGAATAGTTTTCAATCCCGGGGCAGAAACCCGCCTGGCGGAGCATTTCAATGTCGTATTCGGTGCGCTGTTTCAAGCGGTAGGCCTCCATTTCTTTGCCCATGGAAAGCAGGTCCGCGCGGCGGATTTCCAGGTCGCGCTCTATTTGGCTGATGGCGTTTTGCGTGTCTTCGTCCGTCGCCACGAAATGTTTGGCCGGATAAATCCACGCTTCTTCCAGCTCGGCCAGCACGTTGCCGGTAATCGGATGGATTTCGTAAATATGCGCAATGGTTTTGCCCGCAATTTCCACGCGGACGGCGTTTTGGCTGTACGGGGTCATCACGTCCGTATACGGGCCGCGCATACGGAATTTGCCGGAGGAAAATTCCATTTCGTCGCGGTGGTATTGGATTTTAATCAACCGGCCCGAAAGTTCTGCGCGCGTCATCTGCGCGCCTTTTTTAACGTAAATGCGCATCTCGCGAAAACTGTCCGGCGAGCCGATATTGTAAATGCACGACACGCTGGCCACCACAATAACGTCTTTGCGCGTCAAAAGCGAAGTGGTGGCTTTTAAACGGAGTTTATCAATATGTTCGTTAACCGCGGAATCTTTTTCAATATACGTATCCGTCTGCGGGATATACGCTTCGGGCTGGTAATAATCGTAATACGAAATAAAATACTCCACGGCGTTTTCCGGAAAAAACTGTTTGAACTCGGCGTACAGCTGCGCCGCCAGCACTTTGTTGGGGGATAAAATCAGCGTGGGCGTGTTTAACCGTTCAATCACGTTGGCCATCGTAAACGTCTTGCCCGAACCGGTTACCCCCAACAGCGTCTGGCGCGTCTGCCCGGACAGAATGCCCCGGGTCAGCGCGTCTATGGCTTTGGGTTGGTCGCCCGCCGGTTTAAAGGGAGATACGAGTTTAAAACGGTCCATAAAGTTATTCTACTTTTATAATGCAGACAAAAAAAGGGCGGCCGCAGCCGCCCCTTATCAAAAAAGCATTACTTCACGCCGCCTCCCGCGTGGGTGAAGGTGGAATCCAGCACGCCGGGCAGCAGCTGCGCAACGCCGTCAATCATAAACTGCATGGCGATGGCGCACAAAATCATACCCATAAACCGGATGACGATCTGCGTGCCGTTGGGGCCGATTTTATTAAAAATATAACGCGACCCCACAAGGCACACGCCCACGATGGCGGAGCTTAAAAACAACACCACAATCATCATTAGAGCCATGGAGAAAGTGGTTGTTTTTTCCGCATACAGCACGACGGTGGTAATGGAACCGGGGCCGATAAAAAGCGGCATGGCCACCGGCACGAGAATATGGCTCAAGCGGTTGCGGGCCTGGTCAAACGTATCGCCCTGCGCAGCGCCGGTTTCAATGCCGTGGCTTTCAAATTTGCTTTTACCCTGCAACATGCGAAGACCCACAATCAAAATGATGATGGAACCCGCCAGGCGAAAGGCCGGAATGGTAATGCCGAAAACGGTGAGGATACGGCTTCCAAAAATAAAAAATGTGGTAAGCAAAATAAAAATAGAAAGCGCCATCAAAAGCGCCACCGCGCGCTGTACGTTGGGCGGTTCATTTTCCACGTGTTCCAAGAAAATCGGCACGTTCCCGATAGGGTTCAAGATGGCCAGCATACCGATAAAAGAGTTGATGAGCAGACTCCATTCCATAACCGATAAAAACTCCTTAAATGAAAATAGCCTGCTTAAAAGCAGACATTTTAGGTTCCTATAAATAGTATATAAAATAAATACGCGCGAAACACGGCCAGGCCGTTCCGGGCGGACAAAGGGCCGCTCCCCCCTATACGGCTATACGGCGCAGAAGACCGACCCAAGCCCTGACGCGAGCAAAGCAGTTTGCGCGCTTACTGCCCTATTGATATAAAACACAACACCCGCCAAATGGCGCTTAATATACAGGATTTGCCTTCCGGTAAAATTCCTGACGGAATTTTCCTACAGGCTGGGCTCGCGGTTTTGGCCTTGCGCACTTGCAGGCGCAAACCAAAACATCGCTCCGCCTTTCAAATCCTGACGCGCGCAAAGCAGTTTGCGCGCTTACTGCCCTATCTATAAACAAAATACCCGGCCTATAAACAGGCCGGGTATTTTATAAATGGTGGGCAGTACAGGATTTGAACCTGTGACCTTCCGCGTGTGAGGCGGACGCGCTACCGCTGCGCCAACTGCCCTAAATCGTGTATATTTATTATAACAATTTCGCGTAAGCTTTGAAAAGCTTTTCTTTTTCCCGCCCCGCCAAACACCGCGCACGCACCGCCTTAACGTATGCTATACTAAATACAAGAGAGGTTCTATGCTCACAAAAAATACATCGCATCCTTTTGCGCCCATTAATACGGTTTGTCTGATGATTCTGGCGGCCACCGCGGCAACGTGGGTGCTCGTCTACACCAAAACCATGCTGATGCCGTTCGTCATCGCGCTGTTTATTTCCATGGTGGCCGGCACGCTGGCGGGCTGGCTTAAACAGAAGTGGAAAGTGCCCTACGGGCTGGGCCTGGTGCTGAGCTTTTTGGCGTTTTTGGCCATTATCACGCTTTCCGTCCTGTTTATTTCGGGCTCCATTGAAAGCTTTGTGGCCGGGGCCGACATTTACGGCGAACGCTTAAACGACACGCTGGACTGGCTGATTCTGCACACGCAGAAATACGGCGTGAATATGAACGCGCAGTTTGTGGCCGATACGGTAGCCAAACTGCCGGTATTTAACGTATTAAAAAGCGTGGGCAGCACGCTGGTGTCCATTTTAACCAACTTAATGCTGATTACGCTGTTTGTCATCTTTATTTTTATGGGCAAAGCGTCATCGGCGGAAAAACCCTCGCTGGTGGGAAACATCCAAAAGCAGATTTCGTTTTACCTGCTGATTAAAATTTTTGTCTCCCTGCTGGCGGCCGGATTTACGTGGGTGGTGCTTGCCTCGGTAAAGACGGAGCTCGCCTCCATGCTCGCCGTCCTCACGTTTGTGCTGAACTTTATCCCCAACATTGGGCCGTTTATTTCCACCATTCTGCCTATGCCGGTACTGTTTTTGCAATACGGGTTTGACTGGCACATCCTGCTGGCGCTGATTTTACTTACCGCCATTCACTTCGTTATCGGCAATATTTTAGAAACCAAGTGGCTGGGGAAAGGAATGGACCTGGACCCGATTGTCGTCATCGCGTGCTTGATTTTCTGGGCGCTGGTATGGGGTATTATGGGCGCGCTGCTGGCCGTACCGATGACGGCCATTATCAAAATGGTGCTGGAGCGCAACGCCACCACCAAGCCGCTGGCCAATTTGCTGGGCGGCAAATACGCATTTAAATAAATGACAAAAAGTCCCTGGACGTATATTCCCACGCTGTATCTGGCGGAAGGATTTCCGTATATTGTCATTAATACGGTGTCCACGGTGCTGTATGCCGATTTGGGCTTTGCCAACGAACAAATCGCTTTTTGGACGGGCTGGCTGTACCTGCCCTGGATTTTAAAAATGTTTTGGAGCCCGCTGGTAGACGCGCGCGGCACCAAACGCCGCTGGCTGTTGGGAGCACAGACTCTGCTGGCCGCCCTCTTTCTGGCCGTCGCCGCGCTGACCGCCTGGGAAGCTTTTACCCGCGCCGCGGACGCGGGCAGCCTGACGTTTTTCTCCCTCTCTTTATTCGGCTTTTTAGCCGGGGCGTTTGTTTCCGCGACGCTTGACGTTGCCACCGACGGCTACTACCTGCTGGCGCTCTCGCCGGTGGAACAATCCAAATTTGTCGGCATCCGCACCATTTTCTACCGCCTGGCCATGATTTTGGGCAGCGGGGCCTTTGTCTCCGTCACCGCCGCGCTGGCCAACCGAACGCCGGACCTTTCCCTCGCCGTGATGCCCTGGCCGTATAACTGGGCCGCGCTGTTTGGCTTTTTGGGCCTTCTTTTTCTGGCGTTTGCCGCATACCACGCGCATATCCTGCCCCGCCCGGCGGAGGATAAACCCGTCCGCAAAAACGGCGGCGCGGCGTGGGCGGACTCGTTTAAAACGTATTTCACGCAAAAAAACATCTGCTATATTTTGGCTTTTATTTTACTGTACCGCCTGGGCGACGCGTTTTTGGAAAAAATCGTGCCGCTGTTTTTGCTTAAACCGCAGGCCGAAGGCGCGCTGGGCATGACGGTACAGGCGTACGGGCTGATTAAAGGCACGCTCGGGCTGGGCGCCGTGATTGCCGGCAACCTCGCCGGCGGATGGCTGCTGGCCCGGTACGGGTTTAAAAAATGCATCTGGCCGTTTGCCGTCATTTTGATTCTGCCCAACTTTTTCTATGCGTATATGTCCTGGGCGCACCCCGGCACCGCCGCCGTGGCCACACTCATCACCCTGGAACACCTGGGCAACGGCCTGGCGATGATGGCGTTTTCCGTATTTATTATGTACATTTCGCAGGGGGCGTATAAAACGTCCCACTACGCTATTTCCACGGGCATTATGGCGCTGGGGATGATGGTGCCGTCCATGGCGTCGGGCTGGTTGCAGGTGCGCCTGGGGTATACGTCCTTTTTTCTGCTGGCCAGCGTGGTAAGCCTGGTAACGCTCGCGGTCGTACCGCTGACCGGGAAAATCAAATCCATAGAAGAAACCGAAGCCGCTTTCCGCACCCATAAACACTCCCTGGAGGACGGACAATGAAACCCGTTAATTTAAACGCCATCGCCACCGAAACCCGCAACCCCGCCACGGCGGAGCTGGACCGGCTGTCCCCGCGCCAAATCGCGCGCAAAATAAATGCGGAAGATTTTAACGCGGCGCGCGCCGTCAAAATAGCCAACAAAGAAATCGCCGCCGTGATGGTATTGGCCGCGCGGGCGTACGCCGCTGGGAAAAAAATCATTTTTACGGGGGCGGGCACCAGCGGGCGGCTGGGTATTTTGGAAGCGGTTGAATGCGTACCCACCTTCGGCACCAAGCCGTCGCAGATTATTGGCCTGATTGCGGGCGGGAAAAAGGCCGTTTTCCGCTCCCAGGAAGGCGCGGAAGACGACGATAAACAGGGCGCGCGGGAAATGGCGCGCGCGGCTAAAAAAGACGATTTGGTGGTCGGCCTGACCGCCAGCGGACGCACGCCGTACGTGATGGGAGCCCTGCGCCAGGCGCGTAAAACGGGCGCGCGCACCGCACTTATTTCCTGCAACCCCCGGGCTGACACGGCCGACGCCGAAGTGCACGTCTGCCTGCCTACCGGGCCGGAAGCCCTGTGCGGTTCTACGCGCATGAAAGCGGGCACCGCCACCAAAATGGCGTTAAACGCCATTACCACCGGGGCCATGGTACTGTGCGGCAAAACCTACGGCAACCTGATGATTGACGTACAACCCACCAACAAAAAACTCGTGGCCCGCGCCGTACGTTTAATTTGCACCGTGGCGCAGACGGATGAAAAAACCGCTTTAAAACTGCTGGCGGCCTCGGGCAAAAACGTCAAAACGGCCGTGGTGATGCACCGTAAAAAAGTTTCCAAAGCGGGCGCGCAAAAACTTTTAAAACAAAAAGACGGTTTTTTAACGGGAGTGATTGATGAATAAAATCGCGCTCGGGCTGATGAGCGGCACTAGCGCGGACGGGCTGACCGTCTGCGCCGTATCCGTGCGTCCGTTTAAAGTGCTGCACTTTAAAAATTACGCGTATCCCGCCGCACTCCAGCAAAAACTGCTAAACGCTTATGCCCTGCGCGCGCCGGAGCTTTCCGCGCTTCATTTTGAACTCGGGCGGCTGTATGCCTCCATCGTCAGCAAATTTTTAAAAGAATTTCATATCCCCGCCAAACGGATTTCCGTTATCGGCTCGCACGGGCAGACGGTGTACCACGGGCCGCATGACAAAACGCCCAACACCCTGCAAATCGGGGAACCGTCCTTTTTGGCGGCTTTGTGCGGATGCCCGGTCGTGTCCGATTTCCGCGCGATGGACATCGCCCTGGGCGGCGAAGGCGCGCCGCTGATTCCGTTTTTTGACGAATACGTCTGGGGCAGAAGTACGCCCAAAATTTTACTGAACGTAGGCGGCATTTCCAATTTTTCCGCAGTCGGAAAAAACCTCAAAACCTTTGGCTTTGACGCAGGCCCCGGCAATACGCTTATAGACCTGGCCTGCCAGCGGCTGCTGCACAAACCCTTTGACAAAAACGGCCAAACCGCCGCCAAAGGAACGCCGGACAAAAAGAAAGTGCAGACGCTTCTGCGGCAAAAATACTTTTTGCGCCGTCCGCCCAAAAGCCTGGACAAAAACGCCTTTGGCGAAGCATATTTAATCAAATACTTCGCCCCCGCCAAAGCCGAAAACCCGGCGGATTTGCTGGCTACGCTTACGTATTTTACGGCGGCGGCCGTCGCCCGCGCGGTGCGGGATTTTGTGCCGAAAAACGCGCAGAAAGAACTGGTGGTTTCCGGCGGCGGCTGTTACAATCAAACACTGCTTGCGTATTTGCAGGAGCTCCTGCCGCATATGAAAGTAACCACCACGCTCGCCTACGGGGTGGACCCGCAGGCCAAAGAAAGCGCGGCGTTTGCGCTGTTTGCGTGGCTGGCCTTAAACCGCAAAACCAATCACTGCGCCCGCGCCACCGGCGCCAAAACAAACGCCGTGCTGGGAAAAATTACGTTATGAACATAAACCGTTTGGTACATCCCGGATTTTGGTTCGGGAAAACTTCCGAAGAAGACGCGTTAAAACTCGCGCGCTTGGGTGCGGGCGGCTTTTGCCTCTACGGCGGAACGCGCGCGGAAGTATCGGCTTTGACGCGCGCCCTGCGCGCCGCCTCCCCGCACAAGAAAATTTTGATTTCCGCCGATTACGAAGACGGCCTCGGCCGCTGGCTGCCGGACGCGGAATTATTGCCTTCCAATCTCGCCCTGGGCGCGGCGGGAGACGAAGAACTGGCTTTTGAAAAAGGCCTGCTGACCGCCCGTCAGGCCAAAAGCCTGGGCGTGGACTGGGTGTTCGCCCCGGTGGTGGACCTGGCCGACCATCCGGACAATCCCATCGTCAACACCCGCTCCTTCGGCGCGGATCCCGCGCTGGTAACGCGCCTGGCCGGCGCGTTTATGGACGGGCTGGCGCGCGGCGGCGCGCTTAACAGCCTGAAACATTTTCCCGGCCACGGCAATACGGCGACGGATTCGCACCTCGCCCTGCCAGTACTGCTGGCCACCAAACAGCATTTGCTGGAGCGCGAGCTGGCGCCGTTTTGCGCGCTTCTGCCCAAGGCGGACTGCGTGATGGCGGGGCATTTGCTCGTCCCGGCGCTGGATGACCAGCGGCCCGCCTCCACTTCGCCCAAAATTATCGGCGAACTATTGCAAACCGAAATGGGGTTTTCCAACTGCGTCAGCACCGACGCGCTGATGATGAAAGCGTTGGGCGACGAAAAACAGGCGGCCCTGGCGGCCTTTCTCGCGGACGCGCACATTCTGCTGGCCCCGGAAAAACCGTTTGAACTGATGGAATTTTTACACGCCCAAAAACTGCCGGAAGACAAACTGCGGCGCGCTGAACAAATCCAGAATCTGCTGTGTGCACGCGCGGACGAAATCCTGCCCCCTACGCAGGCCGCCGCTTTTGAAAGTACGGATTTTTCCGCCCGCGCGGCCCGCAAAGCGCTTACGCTGTTGGGCGCGCCGCTGGCGCTTCAACCCGGCGAAACTCTTCATTATTTAGACGTAGGAAACGACGAAAATCTTTCATCTGAGCCCTTTTTAAATACGCTTGCGGCGCACGGCGTGCGCGTGGAAAAATTCAATGGCACGGCGGACAAGCTAGCCGTCCTGTGCTGGCGGCGTTACCAGGCATTTAAAGGGAAAATAGGCTTAATCGAAGAAGAAATCGCCCAAGTGCAGGCGGCCCTCCGCCAGGCCAAGCAACATCTGGTAATCAGCTTTGCCAACCCCTGGACGGCCGGCGGCATCCCGGCCGGCGGAAGGCTGTTTACGTTCAGCCCCTCGCCCGCGTTCCAGCAGGCCGCGGCCGAATGCCTGCTGGGGTTGTTTACCCCGCAGGGCAAACTGCCTGTTTCACTATAAACCACACTTCTAATAAAAACCCCCGCACCGTTATTGGTGCGGGGGTTTGTTTGGACACAAAAAGTTTAGTATTCCACTTTATCGGTTTTTTCGCCCCATTTTTCAAACGGTTCGTTTTTGTTTTCCAAATCAATGCAAAACGTTTGCAGCGAGCGTTTTTCCACCGGCAAAGGGACTTCTTTATAAATAAATTCGTCGTCAAAGCCGTATTTGGCCGCGGTAAAACGGTCCGCCGCGAAAAATAACGCTTTCGGGCGCGCCCAGTAAATGGCGCCCAGGCACATCGGGCACGGCTCGCAGGACGAATAGATAATACAGTCCCGGAGTTCAAACGTACCCAGTTTTTTGCAGGCTTTGCGGATGGCGTCCACTTCGGCGTGGCGGGTCGGGTCGTTGGACGAGGTAACCTGGTTGCATCCGCGGGCGATTATTTTCCCGTTTTGTACAATTACCGCGCCGAACGGTCCTCCTTTGCCTTCCAGCATGCCTTTTTCGGCCATTTTAACGGCTTCCTTCAAAAATTTTTTATGCTGCTTTAGTTCGGCTTGTTCCATAATGTTTCCCTCCAAGGGTGCTTTTCTATTATAGCTAAATTTTCAAAACGGCGGTCTTGTTTCTTATATTAAAAACGGTCTTCTCCCCCGCCTGCGCAAACCGCGCGTGCGCGCCGATGCAAATTTCTTTGCCGCCGCTTTGCAGGCAGTAGGACACGTCGTCTTTATCGGAGCCGGAGTAGCCCCGGTTCGTCCAGAACCGGCCTTCGCGCGTTTGGTGTCTGCCCCACACCACCCGCACGCGGGTGCCGCCTATCACCAATTCATCCCCGGGCCAGACGTCTGCAAACGGGCGGACGGTCCGCCCCACCGGAACGACCCGAGACAAATCATTCTTGGATTTCTTTTCCGAAAACAACAGCACCGCATCCGCTTTTGTTACGCCCGTTTTGTACAGCGCGGCCGAAAGCTTTTCGGGCTCCAGCGTATCGCCCAGCACAAACGTTTCTCCCGCAGGAGTGCGCACGACGGCGGCGTTTTTGTTCCATTCGTTCAGCAAATACACCCGCGCTGGCGAAAAGAAAACGGCTTGCGCCAGCGGCACGCCAACCACCAGAAGCAGGCACGGAATAAACGTTTTGCGCGCAAAGTTTTTAAGCGGCAGATTAAACAGCCAGAACAGCGCCGCGTAAAAAGACACCATCGCGCCCGTGCTCCACGCCGCCGCCGGCAACGCCGAAAACCGGAACGACGCAAAGAACTCCACCAGCGCCTTAAACCCTTCCAAGCACCACAGCGCGGGCCAGTACAGCAAAAAGCCCGCGTGCACCAGCGTCAGCACATAATACGCAAACGACAGGCCCATCAGCAAAGACGCCATCGGCACCAGAATCATATTGGACACAAGCCCGGTAAGCGATACTTTATAAAACACGTTTGTAAACACGGGCAGCAGCACCAGCTGGGTGGAAAGCGTGGCCAGGAAAATCTGCGCAAAAAAGCGCACCCACGCGGGCCATTTGGCGGGCAGGGTAAAATTGTTCAGGCACACGATAATGGCAAGCGTGGCGAGAAAGGACATCTGGAATCCCGTTTCAAACACCGAGGCGGGATGAAAGCATAAAATAATAAAGCACGAAACGATAAGCCCCTGGAACACCCCGCTGTTCCGCCCCAGGAAATACCCGGCGCAGGCGCACGCCGCCATAAAGTACGCGCGCACCAAAGGAGCGTCCGCCCCGGCGATAAGCGTATATACGCCCGCCACCGCAAGCGCAATTAAAAGCGTCTTCTTCCGCCCGGCTCCGAAAAGCGAACAAAAAGCCACGGTAACCAGCGTAACAAACCCCACATTCCCGCCGGAGGCGACCAGCAGGTGAATGGCGCCGCTGTCCTGAAATGCGGCGTAAAGGGAGGGAGACAGTTCTCCCCGCTCGCCGAGCAGCACTCCGCCCGCTATCCCGGCCAGTTCCGGCTCAAAAGCCCGGTTAAACACCCGCAGAATATCGGCCCGCACCGCCCGTACGGCGCGAAACGGCCACGCGGCGGGCTGAATCACGCGTACATCCGAACTTTTGATTTCGGTAAATACGTTTTTATGGGCGAGGTAGCGGCTCCAGTCAAAATTGCCCAACAGGTCTATGCCGTACGGCTTCTGCAGGCGGCCCGTTATTTCCAGCGTGTCTTTCCATTCGGGTTCAAAGTCTCTCAGCCGGGCGTACACGTACCCGTCCGCGGGTTCGCCGTCCACGCTAAACACTTTTACAATTACGTTTTTGGATTTTTTCTTGCTGACCGCAAAACCTTCCGCGCGGCCGGTGAGGGTAACGGTTTTCTTATCCAGGGAATGGAAAACGTCCCGCTTGGAAGGAGCGGGACTGTAGAAGCAGGCCAATAAAATAATCAGCGCCGCCAAACAAAACAGCAGCGGCCTTTTATAAATATCCGGATGCATTAAAGTTTCGTGCGGCCTTTTAAGGAGTACCCCAGCGTCATTTCGTCAATATAGTCAATGTCGCCCCCCAGCGGCACGCCGTAGCCGATGCGGGTTACCTGCCCCACCAGCCCGCGCAACAGATCCGCCAGGTACAAAGCGGTGGTTTCGCCTTCGCTGTCCGGGTCGGTGGCGATGATGACTTCGCGTACGGGAACTTCCGAATTTTGCACGCGTTCCAACAGTTCGCGCACTTTCACCTGTTCCGCGCCCCGGCCTTCCATCGGGGAGATGGCGCCGTGGAGCACGTGGTACAGCCCTTTATAGGCTCCCGTTTTTTCCAGCGATTCTATATCCTGCGGGTCTTCCACCACGCAGATAAGCCCGCGGTCGCGGTCCTGGTCCCGGCAGATTTCGCACAAACCCGTTTCGCTGTACGCAAAACAGAGGGGACACAATTTAACATCCTGCTTCATAGACAGCAGCGCATTGACAAACTCTTCCGCCTCGCCCTGCGACGCGCGCAAAAAATACGCCGCAAAACGCTCCGCCTGCCGCGGGCCTACGCCGGGCAGTCGTCTAAAAGCGCGCACGAGTCTGTCTAAGCTTTTCATAGGGTTAGGCCAAAAGTTCTCCGGGGATGACTTCCAAAATGTCTTTCAGTTCTTCGGGCGCGTCCTGCACCGCCGAAGCGGCGGGCATTACGTCCGCCTCAAAACTGCCTTTTACAAAAGGTTCTTCGTCCGATATAGCGGCCGCCGCGGCGGACGGGGAAGCGGCCGTTTTGCGCGCGGCCGGGCGCGCGGCGGGAGCCGGGGCAGGCGTTTTTTCTTCCTGCGCGGCCGCCAGCTTAAATTTAATGACGCGGCCGCAGATTTTTTTGGCGGCTTCTTCCAGCTCGCCCAATTTGTTCTGCGCCGGAATCTGGTAAAACTCCTTGCCGGGCGGGAAGCACAGCGTCCATTCGCTTTCGCCAAACGTAACGGAGCAGTTCGTCATCACGTCATAGACAAACGGGCTTTTTTCAAACTGCTTGAGCATTTTGTCCCAAATCTGGCGGTTGGTTACGGCGGCGCTGACGGCGGGCATAACCGCTTCGTCCAGCGCGTCTTCCTCTTCGGATACAATCTCTGCGGGCGCGCTCACCGCGGGCGCGGGTTTAGCCGCAAAAGCGGGTTTTTGAACGGCGGGCTGCGGCGCGGCATAAGCCGTTTTGGCGGGCGTTGCGCGCGGCGCGGGTTTTTCCGCCGCCGTACGGACGGGCGACACGGACGGACCGGAAGAAGACGCCGCTCCCCCGCGCTCCAGCGCTTCCAGGCGGCGGATAAACGCGTCAATATCCAAACAGCTGTCCATCACCGTAAACATACCCACTTCCGCGCTGACGAGCGCATTGTCGGAAAATTTTACTTCTTCAATAATCTTGTTGATTTTGCGCGACACCTGCGCCAAAAACCCCGGCGAAACGCCCTGGGTAATCTGCTTGGCGCCTTCAAACGGCTCCGCGCCCTGGCCGAGCGAAAAATAGAACAAATCGCCCAGCGCGTTTTTTAAATCTTTTAAAAACGAGTTCGCGTCAAACCCTTCGGCTTTTAACGTATCAAACACCTGGTGCAGGGCGGCGCTGTCTTTGTTCACCAGGGCTTCTGCGGCCTGTTTAATCAGTTCGTCCGGCGTAAGGCCCAGCATTTCGCCTACAAGTTTTTCGTCAATGCGTTCGCCGGAAAAAGCGATGGCGCGGTCCAGCAGCGTCAGCGCGTCGCGCAAGGCGCCTCCGGCGTTTTTGGCGATGATTTTCGCCGCGCCGGGCGTTAAATCTATATTTTCGGCGCCGGCCAAATCCAGCAGATGCGCGCTGATTTCGTCCACCGTAATCGGGCGGAAGCGGAACGTCTGGCAGCGGCTGACGATGGTGGCGGGCACTTTGTGCTTTTCGGTCGTGGCCAGGATAAACACCACGTGGGCCGGCGGCTCTTCAATGGTTTTTAACAGCGCGTTAAAAGAGCTGGCGGAAAGCATATGCACTTCGTCCAGGATAAACACTTTAAAACGGTCGCGCGAGGCCGCGAGGGCCACCGTGTCAATAATGGCTTCGCGCACTTTTTCCACCTGCGTGTTGCTGGCCGCGTCCAGCTCCAGCACGTCCATATCCGCGCTTTGCGCAATTTCCAGACACTGCGGGCATTTGCCGCAGGGCTCCGGGGTGGGCTTGTCGCCGTTGCCGGTGCAGTTTAACGCTTTGGCCAAAATGCGCGCCGTGGTGGTTTTGCCGCAGCCGCGCGGGCCGTAAAATAAATAGGCGTGCGCAATGCGGCCGAGTTTTAACGCGTTCTGAAGGGTTTTGGAAATACTTTCCTGCCCCACCATATCTTCAAACTTTTGGGGACGGTACTTGTTGGCAAGGCTTACGTATTTGTTGTTTTCGTCAAATATTTCCATAGCTTAACCTCTGAACGTTTTTTTGGCGCGGCGCACCGCGTGTTTATAATCCAGGCTGATTTTTCCGGGGCCCAGCATCACAACAGGCAGAAGCGCCGTAATGAGCAGCACCAGAAGCGCCACATAAAGTTTATTAAAATCCGCGGCGAAAAACACCACCGCCAGCGCCGCCGTGCACAGCACCGAAAGCAGCGCCGCCGGGCGCGTAAACCACCCGAGCATTAAAAAAAGCGCCAGGAACAATTCCCCCACCGCCAGGCTCAGCCCGGCGGGCACCGGAAGCGGCAGGCCGATGGCCGTGGCGTTATACAAAAATTCGCGGTAAAAAAGCAGGCACCCCAGCGTTACGTACAACAGCACCAGCCCCGTTAAAAGGCGGGTTAAAAAAAGCGCGAGCGAGAAAATATCCTCGTCTATATTACAATGCAAATCCAGTTTGGACACGGCACCCTCCGGTTAGAATTCCACTTCGGCGGACATGGAAAAATACGTCCTGCGGTTTGATTCGCGGCGCGGCTCAAACACTTCCACGCCGCCTGAGAGAGACATTTCCCACAAACGCACATGCAGCCCCGCGCTTACGGCGGCGGCCGTGTCGCTTAGCTCCGCATAACGGTAACGCGCCAGCGACGCGTACGGCGTGATAAAATCGGTCCGGTAGCTTACGCGCACCGCGGCGGCTTCTTTTACAAACCCCTGCACAACCGCCGTCATAAACGGAATGTCCGCCCAGCTGAAAGTTACGTCCTGCGGCACGCGGCTACTATATTTTATCACTTTATGCCACGCCGCTTTCAAGTTCCACGCGCCCGCGTCGGCCGACACCTGCGCGCTGGCGCCCGTTTCAATCTGCCCGAACGAACCCCCGGTCAAATCGTTGCCCATTTTATCCACGTAGGTGCGGTAGCGCGTCTGCTCCGCTTTTACGGTAAGGAGCGGGTTTTTAAGCATTCCCCAGCGGTAAAACGGTTTCCAGCGAAGCCCCGCGCCGTATCCCACCGCCTGATACCCCACGGCCTGCGGCTGCCAGAAACCTTCGGCAAATACGGTCCAGTCGTCGTTTAATTCATACGCGCCTTCCAGCCCGTAGCGCGAGGTGGAGCCCGCCTCGTCAATTTCCTTGTCGGACATACGGTAATACCCGTACCGCGGGGTAAAGATAAAGCCGTTGTCCAAATCCAGCTTAAATATACCGCGCATGGCGGCGTACCCGCGTTCCCCGTTTACCCCCGAAAAACTGAGCTGCCCGTAGCATAACGCACACGGGCAGATCAGAAGGACTAAACTGATAAACGCGGTTTTGAGTCGCATTACAATTTATTTTTTGGCTTTTTTCGCCTTTAACGCGGCCACTTTGGCGTCCTCGTCCTGCAGGAATTTAACGTAGTTGGACGCTTTGCGTTTTTTCCACGCGCCTTTGTGGTAGCCGTAACCGATGATGAGCGGAATGAGGGTCGTGCATTCGCCGTAGACCATCTGCTCAAGCGCGGTGGAAACCTTGCCCCAGGAAGAAGCTTCCTTTAAGGTAGAGCCGGAGAGCGCGCCGTCGCGCACGTCCGCCACGGTGATTTGCACGGCGTATTTGTGCATCGGGGCGTCGGCGCCTAAAATTTCGGCGGCCACCACGGTGTCCTGCGCAAAGTTTTTCGGCACGCCGCCGGACCACATCATAAGACCGGTTTCTTTGGCTTTAATTTTGATTTTGGTCAGTTCCAAAAAGTCTTTGGCGCTGTCAATAGACACGTGGGCCTCGGGGTGTTCGGTCTGGTGCGCCACAAAGCCGAAGCCGGCGGAGCAGTCCGAAAACGCGGGCACGAACACGGGCACGCCGTATTTATACGCGTTGTAGACGATGGAATCTTTGCCTTTGCCTTTCTTTTCCAGCCATTTGCCCATTTCCCAGATAAATTCGCGGGAAGAGTAGGGGCGGGGCTCCAAGGTGTTGCAGATTTTATAGATGGTTTCGTCGCATTCTTTCAGCTGGTCTTCGTCAATATAGGTGTCGTAGATGCGGTCAATGTGCAGGTCGCGCAGCAAGTTGTCGTCGGCGTTGTACGGAGTGCCGATATAGTGCTTGTAACCCAGGGCTTCAAAGAAATCCTGGTCTACGATGTTGGCGCCGTTGGAAACGATAGCGTCAACCATATTGTTTTGAATCATATCCACGACTACTTTCTTCATACCGGCGGACACAAGCGAACCCGCGATGCACAAAATGACGGAGCATTTCTTATCGGAAAGCATCATATTATAGATTTTGCTCGCTCTGGCCACTTCGCGGGACGCATAGGCCATGCTCCCAAAGGCTTCCACCATGGGGACCACATTGTATTTTTTCAAATCAATGTGTTTGACGGTGTCTTTGAGAAAGTCTTTTTTGGTAAGTTTTGCCATTTCTTTACACCTCTGCTGGATTTATTTACTTCTATTTAGTAAATTATATTAAATAACGCAGTATTTTCATAGGAAAATATGCAAAAAAAGCGCGGCGCGCACAGGCCTTAAAAATATGCCGTCCGGCACGCCGCCCAAGGAGCGTAAAAAATGTATCCCGATCTGCAAAAAACCGATCCCGAAGTATTCGCCTCCGTGGCCCACGAACTGGCCCGCCAGCGCGAAAAGCTGGAACTCATCGCTTCCGAAAATTTTACTTCCCCGGCCGTTATGCAGGCGCAGGGCTCCGTGCTTACCAACAAATACGCCGAAGGTTATCCCGGCAAACGCTACTACGGCGGCTGCGAATTTGTGGACCGGGTGGAACAGCTGGCGATTGACCGCGCCAAACAGCTCTTCGGCGCCGAACATGCCAACGTACAGCCCCATTCCGGCGCGCAGGCCAACATGGCCGTTTACTTTGCCCTGTTACAGCCCGGCGACACGGTGCTGGGCCTGAACCTTTCGCACGGCGGGCACCTGACGCACGGGCATCCGCTGAACTTTTCGGGCAAACTTTACCATATCGTAGCCATGAACGTGCGCCCCGACACCGAGGAAATTGATTACGAAGAAGCTGCCAGGCTGGCGCTTACCCACAAGCCCAAGCTCATTATGGCGGGGGCTTCCAACTACTCGCGCATTTTTGACTGGAAACGCCTGCGCGAAATCGCCGATTCCTGCGGCGCTTACCTCGCGTGCGACGTGGCGCACTATGCGGGCCTGATTGCGGCAGGCGAATACCCCAATCCCGTTCCGTATGCGGACGTCGTTACCACCACCACGCACAAAACGCTGCGCGGACCGCGCGGGGGCCTGATTTTATGCAAAGAATCCCTGGCCAAAGCCATTAATTCCGCCGTATTCCCCGGCGTACAGGGCGGGCCGCTGATGCACGTCATCGCGGGCAAAGCCGTCTGCTTCGGGGAAGCGTTACAGCCTGCGTTTAAAACCTATCAGCACCAGGTGAAAGTAAACGCCGCGGAGCTGGCCAAACAGCTCCAGGCGCGCGGCTACCGGCTGGTGGCGGGCGGAACGGACAGCCACGTGATGTGCATTGACCTGCGCTCCAAAGGCCTCACCGGCAAAGCCGCCGAAGCGGCACTGG
This sequence comes from Candidatus Avelusimicrobium alvi, assembly GCF_958451995.1. Lineage (NCBI taxonomy): Bacteria > Pseudomonadati > Elusimicrobiota > Elusimicrobia > Elusimicrobiales > Elusimicrobiaceae > Candidatus Avelusimicrobium > Candidatus Avelusimicrobium alvi. The sequence continues at coordinate 7,613 of NZ_CAUDSG010000010.1, read as the reverse complement.
ACAAAGCCGGCATCACCGCCAACAAAAACACCATTCCGTTTGACCCGGAAAAACCGTTTGTCACCAGCGGCCTGCGCCTGGGCACCCCCGCCGTTACCACGCGCGGGATGAAAGAAGCGGATATGGCGCAGGTGGCCGCGTTTATTGACGAAGCGATTTCCCACCACGCCGACGACGCGTACCTGTCTTCCGTCGCCGGCCGGGTAAAGAAGTTTTTGGAGGGCTTTCCGCTCTATCCGGCGCTGCAGTAAAAGACGTTTTGACTGACCCGCCCCCGGAGCGCGACAGCAAAAAGCCTCCGGGGTTTTTGTATAGGGAAACAGACCTATTTTTACCTGGGTCCACAATACCCGCGTTTTTGGGCCAAAAGACCCTGGTTTCCGCCCCGTTAAAAGGGTAGAGTAGTAATATGCCCGGGTTTCGTTGCGGATATTCAGGCTTTGATTAAGCGGCGGCGCGCCGGCACAAAATGCGCGCGGACGGCATCAGACGGAAAACCGTCCGCACCGGGCCGCAGCGCCGGATTTGTTCAACAGCGTTTTTTGCCGGAGAACCGCCCGCGCGAATCCGCCGGATTTGATATACACAGCCATTTCCGTCATTTAATTTACGATAAGGAGTAAACGCCGTTCGCTTAGAATCGGTTATTTGTAAACCCTATGCTTATAAATACGCGTTCCTGCCTGCTGGCCCTTTTATTAAGCTGTTCCCTTTCCGCCGCTTTTGCCCAAAAAAATTTAATTAAAGCGGGCGAAAAACTCCGGCCCGCCGGTATGCAAAAAATGATAACGGAACTGACGGTCCCCGCCGCCGCCAAAACGTCCGCGGTGCAGCTTTCGGCGGCGCGCGCGGTGCAGTTTTCCCAATGCCTCGTAGGCGGCATACGTATGGAAAAACCGCTGTTCCGCTCTCCGGTTTTACAGCCGCTTGAACAGCATATGCGCCAGTTTGTTTTTACCGTTTCGGCGCGCGGCGAACAGCATCCGTTTAAAGGAAGCGGCTTCGTTTTTGCCGAAAAATACCAAGGCAAAACGATTTTATGGGGCGCCACGGCGGCGCACATTGCGCGCGCGGTCGGCAGAGAAGTAACCGTCACTTTTCATCTGCACGGGCGGGACGTGTCTTTCCCGGCGGAGATTGTGCTGACGGGGCGCAAATACGGTTTAAACGCCGCGCTGATTAAACTGCCGCCCGAAGCGGTTGAAACGGCCCGGCCCGTCGTACAAGCCGAAACGGCGCCCATAAAAGGAGACCTTTTGTTTACATACGGCTTCAGCGCCGGGCAGTACAAAAAAACGCTGCGCCGCACGATTGCGTCCAACGCCGAACGCGTCGTGGCAGACTTTCCGCGCTTAAATACGCCCAAACCCGGTTTTTGCGGAAGCCTGGTCGTTAATGACCAAGGCAAAGCCGTAGGGATTGAAGTGGGCGGCTACTCCCCCGAACAAGAACACTTGCAATGGTACCATAACCGCGAGGCATCCTGGCTGTTAAAGAAAGAGAATTTATCGCGCATCAGCGAAGTGGTGCCGTTTACACGCCTGTATGATTTGCTGAAGGAATACCGCCAGCCCGGTTCTGCCGCACGGATTATGCTGTTTGAGGGTATTCGGGTGGGCAAACTGCGCCCGGATGAATTTATTGAAAGCATCACGGTCCGCTACGCCGACGGTTCCCACCGAATGCTGATGCGCAATCCGTTTTTTGATTTGTCGTACTTGAGCGCATTATTTAACTTAAACGGTGCGCGTCAGGCGCAAATTATCATCAACAAAGGCCGCACGCACACATACGGCTACCTCGTGGACTTGGAAAAACGTACAGCGGAAGAGATAGGAGAATTATGATATGAAAGCAGTAAAAGTTTGTTTATTAACGGCGCTGTTGTGCGGCGGACTCTTGTCCCCCGCCGCGCACGCACAGAAAAATTTACAGCAGCTGTTAAAAAAGCTGCTGCCCGCCAAGGGAGCCCAGCAGAGCGTGGAGAAAAAGCTCCTCTATCCAAACCGCACATCACTTGAAGCCGTCGCTTTCTCCAAAACTTCCAACTACCATGGTTTTCTGACCGCCGCGCCGCTGTTCGCGCCGAATTTTGCGCTGAGCACCCTGCGCCCCTTAAAACCCGCTCCGGTTCAGGTGCGCCGCGCGGTTTTTACCCTGCAGTACAGCCCCGACTCGTACGGCAAAGGCTCCGCTTTTGCGGTAGAAATAGACGGAGAAGCCTGGGGCGTTACGGCCCGCCACGTACTGGACGATATCGGCCGCTCGCCTTATATTTCCATCAACAACAAGCGCGGCAAACCGATATTTGTACCCGTCTCCTCGGTGCGCGAAGGCAATATACACGGGGCGGACATCGCCATTTTCCGTATTCCGTCCAAATTATTGCTCTACATTACCCCGCTCCAGCCGGATTATGATTTGCCTCCGGCCAATACGGTCGCCCAGTCGGGCGGATTTTCACACGGCATTTTCGGCTGGTTTAACCACGTAGAAGTGCTGTTCTCCAGCGCGCACCGCATCCTGGCCCGGTATCAGGATTTCCCCGTGCGCAGCGGTTATTGCGGCTCGCCTTTTCTGGTGGACGGAAAAGTGGTGGGGGTATTTGCGGGCATTACGCCCCGCAGCGCCGCTAAAACAGCCAGCTGGAACAATTTGTTTAACGGCGTATTTGACACGCCCATCAACGACTTCAGCCAAATCGTACCCATCGCCTGGGTACGCAGCCTGGTAAAAGAGGCCCGGCACGAAAACGGGCCCGCCGGCACGCCTTTAAAATTACTCGGCAATACGCTCGGGATTTTACATGCGGACGAATACGTCCAATCCATCCAGCAGCTGCGCGGCGGCCGCCTGCTTAAAACGCTGGACGCTTACCCTTTTATGGATTACAATCATTTAGAGCGGTTTTTAGACGTCGGGCCGGAAGATGTCATCCGCGTGGTGGTCCAGCAGGGGGACCGTTCGTCCTCCAAACGCCGCACCTTCTGGTATGAATGGGACGTGGCTTCCGGCACGCTGGTCCGCACGGAGAGAAAATAAATATGCATGCCAAGCTGTTTTATATATTATTGGCCGCATTCGTAGCCTGTACGCCGCGCGCCTACGCGCAGAAACAGTTAAAACACCTGGCCAAAGGGCTTGAAAAAACCGCCGTGCAAAAAGCCCTGCCGGAGTTTTCCGTTTCTTTAAACAAGTTAACCGTCGGGGCGGTTTCCGCCGCTTCGCAAACGGGCCGCAAGCCCGGCCCGGAACTGCTCCGCCGGCGGCAGGCGCAGCTGGAACAGGCCAAAGCCGCCGCCCGCGCGCGTATCGCCGAAAAAGTACGCGTTACCGCGCCGTCCGGCTACCTCTCCCGCGCGGCCAAAGCAAATTTAAAAATGCAAAAAATGGCGGCTTTTGACGCACGCGCGCTGGAAACAACCGTTCTGCTCCAGGACCCGACGATGAAAAGTTACGCGCTTTTTTCGGCTTCGGCCTTTTTTATTGAAGAAACGTTCGGCGGCAAGAAGCACCTTTGGGGCGTAACCGCCGCGCACGTGGCCGATATTATGGGGCCGCAGGCTTGCGTCTACCTGACGCTGCCGGAAGGCATTACCCTGGAGTATCCCGTTAAATTTACCGTAAAAGGCAACGCGGGGATGGCGGATATCGCTTTATTCCCGGTGGAAGGCGAGCTGGCCGGGCTGGTGCGGCCCATCCCGCTGGCCCAAACGACTCCCGGCCCGCAGGAAAAACTGCGCTCTTACGGGTATTTTGACGACGCGTTCCACATCGTACGCAACCGCGCCGTACTGGCCAACACGCCGGGGCGGCTGGTTACGTCTTTTGAATTTGGCGCGGCGGACCGCGCCGGCGCCTGCGGCGGCCCCGTCTTGAACGAAAGCAACGAGCTGGTAGGCGTACACTGCGGCAGTTCCGAAAGCAAAAACCAAAGCTATGCCGTACCGGCGGCGCACGTAAAAGACCTGCTGCACGCCGCCCGCCACGGAGGCTACCGCCTGCGCCCGCTGGTGCTTAACGGACAGACCGTGGGCCAAATTAACGTGGACGAATACATCCAGTCGTTCAACGTCAAAAAGAACGGCGCTTCCCTGCGCCATCTTCAGCCGTGGCACCAGGAAGCCCGCGTGGATTACGAGCATCTGGAAACACTGCTTCCGCTTAAAGGAGCCGATGAGGTGGAAATTCTGCTGGTAAAAGGCGGCACCGTGGAAACGGGCGAGGATTCGCACGCCGTTAAAACGCTGATCAGCATTGATTTAAACACCGGCGAAGTAACGCGCGCCGGACTGTAACATACCCCTATACGGAAAACCCCCGGGCAATTTTCCCGGGGGTTTTATATATACAGCCAAATTTTATTTTTCGGCCAATAACGCCTTGGCGGATTCATTGCCGTTGTCCGCCGCGCGTTGCAGCCATTCTCCGCCGGCTTTTTTGTCGGCGGGCACGCCGAGGCCTTTCCAGTAAATCTGTCCCAGCACATATTGCGCGGCCACATAATTTTGTTCCGCCGCGTCGCGAAAGAATTTAACCGCCAGCGGCACGGAAAGATTCGTCCCCTGCCCCTGCATCAGCATAAAGCCCGTCATATACTGCGCCTGTGCGCTGCCGCCCGCCGCGGCGTTGGAAAACCACGCAAAAGCGTCTTCGTACTTAGGCGGATTGGCCCCGTAGGCAAATGTGCCCAGCGTATACTGCGCATCCGGGTTCTTGGCCTGTGCGGCCGCGCCAAAAAGCTCCATCGCCCTGGCTTCGTTTTTTTCCACGCCTTCGCCTTTCTGGTACATCTGCGCGAGCTCATACGCGGCCTGCGGGAGCTTCTCCCCTTCTTCCCAGGCCAGCGTAAACCAGCGCAGGGCTTCTTCGTCATTACGCGCGACCGGGTAGCCCAGGCGGAACCCCTGCCCCGCTTCCAGCCGGGCGGAAGAATCCCCCTCCTGCGCGTGCTTAACCACGCTTAAAAACCGTTTGACTTCTTCGTACAATTCTGGCTCTTCCAGCCGGGCGTCCTGCTCGGCCGTCTGCGCGCTTTCATCCCCCGCTTCGGCGGCCTGAAGCCACCAATATAACGCTTCGCCCCTATTTACGGGCAGATTGGCCAGCCCCTCCGCATAAAAACGGCCCAGTTCGCTTTGCGCGCGGGCGCTGCCCTGGCGGGCCGCCAGCTGGATATACGCCAGCGCTTCTTCCAAATCCTGCGGCACCAGCGTGCCCTGGATATACAAATCCGCCAGCTTCCACGCCGCTTCCGCACTGCCGTCTGCGGCGGCTTTGCGGTACCATTCGGCGGCCTGCGCGCCGTTTGGCTTAACACCCGTACCATGAGCGTACAAACCGGCCACGGCCAGCGCGGCCTCGGCATTGCCGGCCTGCGCCGCGGCCAGTGTTTTTTCAAAAGCGCGCTGTTCGGGCGTTTTATAAAAAACAAACAAATAGACGCCGCACGCCACAAGCAGCAGTAAAATGATTTTGAGTGTATTCTTCATACTTTTCCCCCGTAAAACGCATAAAAGGGAGACTTTAAAAGTCTCCCTTTCATTATACCTTTACGAACTTTATTTGAAAACCGTTTATTTCACCATCACAAACGGCATCTGGCCGCCGGCCATATAGGTGGGCATGCGGCCGTCCCATTTTTCAATGGCTTTTAATTGGGCTTCCACCTGGCGCAGTTTAATCAGGTTGTCGGACACCACTTCGCGCTGCAGCCGCAGGGATTTGGCTTCGGCTTCCGCCTGCAAAATTTTCTGCTCGGCTTCTTTTTTCACCTTTTCCACCAGGTTGGTGGCGCGTTTGGCTTCCTGCTCGGCGATTTGTTTTTCTTCCACCGCTTTTAAAAACTGCGGAGAAAATTCAAAATTCGTAATCGCAATGTCGGACACGATGACCTGCTTCTCCGCCATTTTGTCTTTTAAAATTTTGTCCAGCTCGCGCGCCACTTCCACGCGGTTGGAAATCAGGCTGTCCGCCGAGTATTTGGCGATGACGGCCTTGGTCCACTCTTCCACCATCGGCTTTAAAATAGTGGTGGTGTATTCCGGCCCCAGGTTGCGGTAGATGGCTTCAATGGTGTCGGGCAGGATGCGGTGGTTGATGGCCAGCGTCAGGCCGACGGTCTGCAAGTCTTTGGAAAAAGCCTCGGTGGTAAACGAGTCTTTTTTAATGCGCACGGAGAATTTTTCAATCGTGTCCACCAGCGGCAGTTTAAAATGCAGTCCTTCGCCGTAAGCGCCCACGATTTTGCCAAAGCGCAGTTTAACGGCCACATTGCCCGCGGATACCGTAAAATACGAACCCAGCGCGCATAATACAGCCGCCGCCAGCACAACGGGCACCGCCAGCCGTTTCCAATCAACGGTTCCGGGTGTGATATTTCTCATAGAAACTCCTTTTTAGCTAAGATAATATTCGTAAAACATATTATAGCGGTTTTTGAGCCGTCCTGCCGAGTCCCCTTACACGGCTGAAAAACCGTTACGGACAGCAAGTTACATCCGCCCGGTAAAAGGAATCTTCTTCACGGATCGCGCAATAACCCGCCTCAATCATATAGAAATAAGTCCCCCCCAGATTACTGTCGTATTCGTTTGTAATAGTAAAGACATTGCTCAGATATAAACCATATTCTCCGGGCTCTTTATATGTTAGTGTAGCGCAAAACTCCCGCGCCCTTGCTTCCGAAAAACCTACCACCTTTTGGGCAAGCACATCTACTTGCGGGTAAGTTGGCTCTTGAATCATAATCCATTCTTTAATAGGCTCACCCATATAATGCTTTGTTAATTGGTCCCCATAAAATTGATGCACCGTGTTATAAAAACCAAGAGTCGGAGCGATTTTATTAGGAATAGCATTCACAATGGATTTCATCTGTTTGGTAAAATAAGCGCTTTTTGCACCGCCGCCTGTTGTGTAATACGAATCTACGCACCGCTTTGGTTCCGTCAGCCCGGAAGGGCATTGATACTTATAACCTTTATACCAAACAGAACAAAAAGACTCCCGATTGCTCCCCCATAATGCCTGAAGCTCCTCTCGGGTAGTGGAAACATACAAAGCCTCCGGTATACAACCGTCAGAAACAGCCGGACTCCCGCATACCAAATACACTTCTTCCGCATTTTTGAGTTTTACCTTCTGCCAAGATACCTGCGGCGCGCCGCTTGCTCCCGTCGCCGCGCACGAAGGGAACTTCGCCGCACTGTCCGAAGACATATGACTGCGAAATAATGTAAGCGAACTTACGTTCATATCCGTAGCTTCCAAACTGTAACCGTTGTTTAACGTGCCGATACGCAGGTTTGCAGAGAAATCTATATTCGCCTCTCCAGAACCGCTCCCCAAAGCTACGTTTGTGCTTTTTACGGCCGCCGCCGTGTTTAAATCCAGCTTTCCCCGGTTCAGGTTGACTGTTGTGGCCTGCAACGGACGAATACCCAAAGTTCCGGATTCTGAACAGCCCAGGTTCATTTCACAGGCGGACGTTAAGCCTACGTCTAACTGTTTACTGGCGTTAATCTTACTGTATGCCACATACGGCACGGGAAAGTACGTTACCATTTTGATTTTATTTTCTGAGAATGCCAATAATGGTACACATAACAAAG
>NZ_CAUDSG010000009.1:0-50833 GCF_958451995.1 Candidatus Avelusimicrobium alvi | reverse complement strand
TGCCGGCCAATGCCCATAAAATCCAGTTTTACGCGGCGCGTTTTACAACTCGCTATCGCTCAAACAAATAAAACGCTTCTCCCGCGTAAAACGGATTTTATAGACGGGCTATGGCCGGAACCACAACGGCAACAACAGGGCTAAGATCTGCATAAAACGGCAAAACGACTTTCCAGGCCTGCAAGGCCCCCTTCCAGGGGACGGTTCTCTATGCGGATATATCCGACTAATTGAGCCACACTGTTTAAACAATATTGCCAAATAACGTAAGCAAAGCCCCGGAGTGTTTAATTGCTATAATAAAGTATGTCCGCAAGCAAACCGGAAATCATCCTGACCGACGAATTCAAAGACGCGTTAACCCTCTTGGAATCCCAGCCGCCCGTCAAACCCCTCATTTTTATCACGGGGCGCGCCGGCACGGGCAAGACCACGCTTCTTCGGTATTTCGCCCGGCATTCCGCACAAAACACCGTGGTGCTGGCCACCACGGGGCTGGCGGCCATCAATGTGCGCGGGCAAACCGTTCATTCGTTTTTTCACTTAAAACCCGGCAACCTGCTGGATAAAGCCAATCTAAAACGCCTGCCGCGCAAAACCGTGGACGCGGTGGACACCATCATCATTGACGAAGCCTCCATGCTCCGCGCCGATTTGCTGGACGCCATAGACCATATCCTGCAAATTTCCACCCACTCGCAGGAACCGTTCGGCGGGAAAAAAATTGTGCTGTTCGGCGATTTATTCCAGCTGCCGCCCGTGGAGGAACAGGCTTCCGGCGGACTGTTTGACTATTTCCGCGAGGTTTACCCCAGCCCGTATTTTTTTGAAGCCCACGTGCTGCGCCGCCTGCCGACCGAGGTGTTTGAACTGCGGCGCATTTTCCGCCAGAAAGCCGACCCGGATTTCGCACGCCTTTTAAACCTCATCCGCGAAGGGCGGGTAACCCAGCCCGAGCTGGACGCCCTGTTAAACACCCGCAAAACCTTTGAACTGCCGGAAAAATTTGACGGGAGCATCATCCTCGCGCCCACCAACCGCGACGCGGCCTGGCGCAACGTACACTACCTGTCCATGCTGCCGGGGCGGGAATTTACTTACACCGCCACGGCGGACGAATCTTTCCGGAACAAAACCACGCCCGCAGAACAGGTGCTTCGCCTAAAAAAAGGCGCCAAAATTATGATGCTGGTAAATGACGACAACTGGGTAAACGGCGATATCGGCACCGTCTACGATTTGGGGCCGGATTTTATTAAGGTGGAGCTGAACGGCTGCGTGTACCAGGTGGAACCGCACGTGTGGGAAGACGTACGCTACGAATTTAACGCGCTTTCGCAAAAACTCCAGCCCAAAGTGAAAGGGTTTTTCAAACAATATCCGTTAAAACTGGCCTGGGCGATTACCATCCACAAATCCCAGGGGCTGACGTTTGACAGCATTTACCTGGACATCGGGCGCGGCGCGTTTGCGCCGGGGCAGACGTATGTCGCCCTCAGCCGCTGCCGCACGCTGGCCGGCGTGCACTTAAAAAAGGACATTTCCGTCAAAGACGTTCTGTGCGACGCGCGCGTCAAACAATTTTTTGAATATGTGCGCGGAAACCGCATTTTAAAATAATATCCCTTTTTACAAACCAAAAGCCCCGGCCGAAAGACCGGGGCTTTTTCCCTTCCAAATACTTATTTATTGTACGGTTTGAGCGATTCGGTATAAATCGCGCGGACCGATTCTTTGGTGGCTTCCGTCGGAGCAATGCCCAACAGTCCGCCCAAAGACGGCGTGTTGAAAGCCAGGTCAACCAGCTTGTCCACGTCTTCGGCTTTGAAGCCTTCGTCTTCCAGTTTATGCGTAGAACCCACGGAGAACAGCCATTTTTCCACGCCCTGGGCCACTTTGTCGGCTTCGCAGGGGCAGCCGGTCAGGCCGGGCACGATGGGAGCCAGCACATCGGCCAGCGTAGCCGGTTTGGCGGCATAGATGTTCTTGATAACGGCGGGCAGCAGCATCGCCAGGCCCAAGCCGTGCGTCAGGTTCGGGTTCACGCCGGAAAGCGGATGCTCCAGGGCGTGCGTGTAGTGCAGGAGGCCGTTGTCAAAGCTGATGCCGGCAATCAACGCCGCATAAGCCAGGAAGTAGCGCGCTTCCAGATTGTTCGGGTCTTTCAGCGCTACGGGCAGGTATTCCGCCACCAGCTTTACGACGGAAATAGCCAAATCAATCGCATAAGGCGAGGTGGCCTTGGTGGTGGAGGCTTCCACCACGTGGTTCACCGCGTCAATGGATACGTAGCGGGTCTGGTTTTCGGCCAAGCCCGTCATCAGGGCCGGGTCGTCAATGGAGTAGAGCGGATAGATGCAGTCGTACGCGATGGCGGGTTTGAAGTTCTTTTCTTCAATGCTCACCACGGCAAAGCGGTTGGCTTCGGAGCCGGTGCCGTGCGTCAGGTTGATGGCGATGATGGGCGCGGCTTCGGTCGGCGTAAACTGGAACTCGTAGAGTTCTTCGGCCGTCTTGCCCGGATTTTTCATCAAAATAGCCACGCTTTTGCCCGCGTCAATGGCGGAACCGCCGCCAATGGCCAGCATCGCCTGCGCGCCGAAATCGGCGGCCATTTTGGCGGCTTCGTTGACGTGGTGCGTATTCGGGTTCGGGGTTACCTGGTCGTAATGGACGTAGGTAATGCCGTTCTCCGCAAACGCTTTGGTAACGTGGTCCCACGCGCCCGTTTTTTTGTAGGCGCCGCGGCCCGTCATCACGATAAGTTTACTGATCCCCCGGGCTTTTAAATCTTTGCAAATATCCGAGATTTTCGCAATCGCGCCCACGCCGAAATAAACCAGCGTGCGGCTGCGGATCTCGCGTACTTCGTTAATATTAATGTCTTTTTCCCACATAAATTCCCCTCCTTTAATATGGTACTTCCATCTCTTTAAATATACCATATTGCAAGGACGCGGGAAACACCTTCAAAAGGGCTAGTTTTTAGGAAGGGAAGCGGCGGTTTGCCACAGGCGGAGCAGACCGTCTTTTAACGCCACGCGGGGCGTAAAACCCAGGCGTTTGAATTTGGAAATATCCGCCGAAGAGGTGCGCACGTCTCCCGCGCGTTTGGGCTTAAAAACGCGGGCCAGTTTTTTACCCGAAATCCGTTCAATCAGCCGGATGAGCGCAAGCAGGGAATGGCTCCCGCCAAAGGCTACGTTGTACGTCTCGCCGGGTTTGCCTTTCCGGGCGGCCAGCACATTGGCGCGGGCCACGTCCTCCACCGCGATAAAATCGCGGCTTTGGCGGCCGTCCCACTCCACGCTTAATGTCTCGCCCCGGCGGGCGAGATCTAAAAATTTGGCGATGACGGCCGAATACGGCGCATGCGGGTTCTGGCCCGGGCCGTACACGTTAAAATAACACAAACAAACGGTTTCCAATCCGTAAACGGCGGTATAAAAGCGGCAGAGTTCTTCGCCGATTTGTTTGGAAAGCGCATACGGAGAGCCGGGTTTTTTGGGGTTAGTTTCTTTGCACGGCTTGGAAGACGTGCCGTATACACTGCACGAAGAAGCGAACACCACGCGCTTTACACCCGTACGCCGGGCGGCTTCCAGCACGTTGGCGGTGCCCGTTACGTTAATCCGCCAGGTATCCAGCGGCTCCTCCACCGAACGCGGCACGGACACCAGCGCGGCGTGGTGCAACACATAATCCGCCCCTTTAAACGCTTGTAACAAGGCCGGCAGTTCGCGCACGTCCCCCTCCACCAGACGGATGTGTTTTTTTACATCTGCCAGGTTAGACGCAGCGCCGGACGAAAAATTATCCACCACGGTTACGCGCTGGCCCAAAGAAACGAGTTCTTTTACAATGTGCGAGCCGATAAACCCGGCCCCGCCCGTAACCACCCAATGTTTAACGTTTGCACGCACGCGCCCCACCCCGGTAATTAAAATAAAATTATGTTTTATTATAACTTTTTTGGCGCACCGCCGGAACCGGAGAACCCGCGGCGCGTGAGATAAAAAAATCCCGCCGGTAAAAAAACCGGCGGGAATGCGGAAAGGAAAAGCTCAGCGGCCTTCAATACGGCACGCTGTGAAAGAGGGAATATAATAATCCGCCAGGCGGCGCAGGACAGGCTGGTCCGCCGCGGCGTGCGCGTCCGATATGCCCGCCGTTAAAAAGCCGGCTTTTTTAGCGGTTTGAAGCGCGTACAGCGCGTCTTCGGCCACCAGCGTGCGGGACTTGTCCGTCCCCAGGCGTTTTAACGCGGCCTCATACACGGCGGGGCTGCGCTTGCCCGCGCCCACTTCGTCGCACGTAATAATAAAATCAAACAGTTCCATAAGCCCCGTCCGCTCCAGAGCCGCCTGCGCCAGCTCCCGGTCCGAAGCCGTCGCCACGCACAATTTAACGCCCTGGGCTTTTAAAAAACGCAGCAGTTCGGGCACCCCGGGTTTGGGTTCCAGGTCGCGATAATACCGCTCGCGGATGGGCTGCAAGGTAAGCCGCAGGATTTCTTCCGGCGTCTGCGGCAGGTTAAAGCGTTCTTTCACCAGGCGTGCGCCGTCCATAAGCGACAGTTTAACCAGCTCCTCGTCCAGCCCTTCCGGCGGCGTAATGCCCTGCGTACGCAAAAAGTTGGAACCGGAATGCTCCCACGCCGAAAGCGAATCCAGCAGCGTACCGTCCAAATCAAAAATAACGGCGTCCACCGTTTTTTTACCGGGGAACACCGGCATACGCGGCGGGGGCGCAATTACCAGGCGCGACAAATCCGGCACTATCGGCACGGCGGAAGAAACGGACGGCACGGCCGAAAAAGCGGAAGAAACAGAAGGCAGCGGGTAGCGTACGGACTGAGGGCTCTTCCACACGCCGGCGGGACGCACGCCAAGACCGGGCACCCCGCCTACCCAGCGGTTGGAAAGCGTTTGGGCGGCTTCTTTGCTAAGCGCGCGCACAGCGGGCAGCAACTGCTTTTGCGCAGATACGGGAGAGTAAAAAAATAAACAGAAACATACAGCTAAGAACGGCCGAAAACGGTGTAAACGATTCATATTTATATTTTACTCGTTTCTGAGGATACCCGGCAAGCCGCATAAAGCGTCCCCGGCCGCGGCCGGAGACGCTGAAAGCGGACGGTATAAACTCAGCACCTATTGCTTTTTTTCTTAGCGGGATGGCAGGCGCGGTGGGAAATGTTTTCCATCATATGTTCCAGATACGCAATTTCCGGCAGATTCTTAACGCCGTAGCGTCTGGCCATCTGGGCGATGCGTACGTAACCGACCCACACGCGTTTTTTGGCGTCTTCCCACACCAGCATTCTAAGCGGCAGGAGTATCCCCAGGCGCTGTTCGGCCTGCAAAAGACGCGTACGCATAGCGGGAGAACCAAACATAATTGTAACGGTCGGGCGGAGTTTCAACCCCATCTCCAAAGCGGCTTTTGTATGGTCAAACACAAAAAATACGGGGATCATCTTCTCTTGCAGGATACAGCGCACGCGAGCGATGGTCTCCTCTACCCCCAAACAGCTTTGGACCATATATAACTCTTTATCAACAATATCTCGGGTTTTTGTGCCGGTGCCAGTCATAACGTTACCTCCTTTCTCTTGGCTTCCGCCCCGGGCGGATGAAGACCAACATTTTTTATTGTACTTTAACGGCCGCGCCCCGGCGGACGAAATAAAGGGTTAGTTTGCCGTTTTTTTCGGGCGTCTTCCAAACCGCCGCCGCACGCTTTTTATACGCGCAAACACCTGCCGGACAATTGACGTAAATTTGAAACTTCTCTTCTTAAAAAGATAAAATATTAAAGATGAAACACCTCAAAAAAACCTGGCAGGGATCCTCCGCAAAAAGGCGCAATACGGCCTTGTTTTTATTTGTCTTTCTGGGTATGCTTACCGCGTTTGGCCCGTTCGTAACCGATATGTATCTGCCCAGCCTTCCGGCGATGACATCCTATTTCAACGCCGGAACTTCCGCCGTACAGCTGGGGCTGACGTTTTCCATGCTGGGCCTGGCCGCCGGGCAGATTCTGTTCGGCCCGCTAAGCGACAAATACGGCCGCCGCGCGCCGCTGCTTATTTCCATGTGGCTGTTTTTGGCTTCCACGCTGGCGTGTATTTTTGCGCCGAACATCCAAACGTTCGTCGTGCTGCGTTTGGTGCAGGGCATGGCCGCCGCGGGCGGAATCGTGATTTCCCGCTCCATCGCTACGGATAAATTTAAAGGCGCCAACCTCGCCAAAGCGCTCGCCATTATCGGCGCGATTAACGGTATTGCCCCGGTGGCCGCGCCCGTACTGGGCGGGGCGGTGTTAAAAGTAACCGGCTGGCGCGGCGTATTCGGCATTTTGTTTGTACTGGGCCTGGCGCTGACCGCCGCCTGCGTACACTTTAACGAGTCGCTTTCCCGCGCCAAGCGTTCCCGCGAAAAGCTGTCCCAAACGTTCAGCCTGTTTAAAACCGTGCTCCGCAAGCGCAAATACGTGTTTTGCGTATTGCAAATGGCGTTTGCACTGGCCATTTTATTCGGATATATCGCGGCTTCGCCGTTTATCATCCAGCAGCACTACGGCTTCAGCCCGTTTGCCTTCAGCCTGTTTTTTGCCGCCAACGCGGTAGCCATCGGCACCGGGGCGGGAATATCCGTTAAATTTAAACGCCTGGAAAATTGCATTTTAACCAGCTGCATCGGCATGTTGGTTTTCAGCGGCCTCTCCCTTGCGGCGATGGCGGCGGGCGCGGGCGTAGCCCTTTTTGAAGGACTGCTGTTTGCCCTGCTTTTCACGGTGGGCATGACGCTTACCGCGGCCACCACGCTTGCGATGGACGCCGCGCGCGATCAGGCGGGCACGGCTTCGGCGCTTTTAGGCGCGGCGGGCTTCCTGTTCGGCAGCGTTGTGTCCCCCTTGGTCGGGCTCGGGGATATTTTGATTTCCACCGGCACGGCGTTCGTCGTGTGCGCGGCGGGCTCGTTCGTTTGCGGCCTCATCGCCATCCGCCGCGAACCCTGCACCAAATGCGCCGGGGAGGCGGCCGTTTAAACTGTTTTTATTCCGCTAAAAAAGCTCCCGAAAGGGAGCTTTTTTGCATACCAGATTTAAAAAGCTTGACTTGGAGCCCGCTCCAGGTATTACAATGTAAGCAGTACTATTTTCCCGGGAGAAGAATATATGACTATTTCAGAAGTAAGCGAAAAATACGGCCTGCCCGTTGACACGCTGCGCTACTACGAAAAAGCGGGGCTCATCCCGCCCGTCAACCGCAAAGAAAGCGGCATACGCGATTATACGGAAGCGGACTGCGGCTGGGTGGAATTTATTAAATGTATGCGCTCGGCGGGACTTTCCATTGAAATGCTGACGGAATACATCCGCTTATACGGGCAGGGCAACCGCACCCTGCAAAAGCGCAAAAACCTGCTGGTGGCGGAGCGGGACCGCCTGGCCCAGCGCATAGCGGAAATGCAAAAAACGCTGGACCGCCTGGACCACAAAATAGCCGTTTACGACGATAAAATCGTGGCGTGTGAGAAAAAACTTTTAAAATAAGGAAAACCAAATGTCTAAAAACGTACTGATTATTTCGGCCAGCCCCAGAAAGGGCGGCAATTCCGATTTGCTGTGCGACCAGTTTTTAAAAGGCGCGCGGGAAGCCGGGCACACGGCGGAAAAAGTGTTCCTGCCGGCGCATAAAATCAATTACTGCCTGGGGTGCGGCGTATGCAACACCACGCACGCCTGCGTGCAAAAAGACGATATGGCCGCCCTGCTGGACAAGATGGTAAAGGCGGACGTTATCGCCCTGGCCACGCCCGTGTATTTTTATTCCATGGACGGCCAGCTTAAAACGTTTATTGACCGCACCGTCCCCCGCTACACCGAAATTTCCGGCAAGGATTTCTACTTCATCCTCGCCGCGGCGGACACCAGCAAAAAGAATATGACCCGCACCTTGGAAGCCCTGCGCGGATTCACCGAAGACTGCCTGGACGGCGCGAAAGAAAAGGGCGTCATTTACGGCACGGGCGCGTGGCAAAAAGGCGAAGTCAAAAACACCCCGGCGTTTGAAGAAGCCTACCGGGCGGGCAAAAACTGCTAGCGCGTTTTCTTCCCCTCCTCCCCCGGCGCGGACACGTTCCCGCGCCGGGATTTTTTGTTTTTTCGCGCCTTGCGTCCGCCAAAACAAAATAATTTTAAGACGATAAATAAAATTTTTCCTTGACTTGGAGCAAACTCCAGACTGTATACTTTTTAGGTGCCCGACAGCACACCAAAAAACAGGGGGACGCATGAAAATGATTCTTATTTCTCTTTTACTTCTCGCGCTGGCGGCGGCCGGAGCCGCCGGGTATTTTTTATGCCAGGCCGGCGCCGCGCCGGACGCGGAACAATTAAAACAGTTTGAACGCCTGGCCTATTTTAAAAACGGCCGGTTTACGGCGGAAAACGACGTAAGCGTCCACCCGGAAAAAATGACGGGCGGAAGCACTTTCTCGTTTTTCTCCGTTAAAAAGTATGCGCCCGACACGCCGCTTCCGCAGAAAAAGCTGGACAAAAATTCTTTCCCGCAAACGCCCGGCGAACTGGCGGTTTACTGGCTGGGGCATTCGTCGTTTATTTTGGAAATCGGGGCCCGGTGCATCATCCTGGACCCGGTGCTGGGCAACGCCGCCCCGCTGTCGGGCTTGTTTAAACGCTACGGGCAGGCGCCGATTACCCGCGAGGATTTCCCCCCAGCGGATATCGTGCTTATTACGCACAACCACTACGACCATCTGGAACGCGCCTCCGTGCGGGCCCTGGCCAAACGGGGCGCGGCATTTGTCGTGCCGCTGGGCGTGGGAGCCGCGCTTAAAAGCTGGGGCGTAAAAGCGCAGCATATCCATGAACTGGGGTGGAACGATACGTTTACGCACAACGGCCTGACCATAACGGCCCAGCGCGCGGAACATTATTCCAGCCGGCGCGGCACGGACAAAAACAAAACCCTGTGGAACGGATACACGCTGGAAGCGGGCGGACGTAAAATCTACGTCAGCGGAGATACGGGTTACAACGAACGGCTGTTTAAAGAAATCGGCCGCTGGCACGGCCCGTTTGACGCAGCCCTCGTGGAAATTGACGCCTGGAACCCGGGCTGGCCCGGTATGCATCTGTTTCCCGCGCAAGCCGTTCGCGCAGTCCAGGACGTAAACGCCAAACAGTTAATCCCCGCGCATTGGGGCCTATTTAATTTGGGGCTGCACCGCTGGGATGAATCCATCCGCGCCGTACAGCGGCTGGCGGATGAAAACAACGTCCGCGTCAGCGCGCCGGTGATGGGCGAGCGGTTTGAACCCGGCAAAACACTTACCCGCCGCTGGTGGGAAAATTTGAATTAAGCAGAAAGAGAAGCCATATGAACATTACGAAAAAACACCTTACGGGGGTTGTGGCGGCGGGGATACTGGGAACCGCCTCCCTCCACGCCTACGACTGGAAAGAAGCGCAAAAAGCCCTTTCCCCCAAACAGCAAAGCATCGCGGCCGCAGCCGCTTTAAGCGCAGCGGGCCGGCTGAGCAAATTGGAAACCGCTTTTGAGCGCGCGCTGGACAGCGGGCTTACGGTAAACGAACTCAAAGAAATCGTTTTACAGCTCTACGCTTACACGGGTTTCCCGCGCTGTTTAAACGCGGCTTCCGTGCTGGAAAAAGTGGTAAACGAACGCCGCGTGCGCGGCGCGGGCGATTTGACCGGCCCCGAACCGCAGTCCATTCCCGCCGGGACGGACAGATATGAACTCGGCAAACGGAACCTGGAAGTATTGGTGGCGGCGCCGCTTCCGAGCCATCCGGACTCGTTTATTCCGGCCACGGATACGTTTTTAAAAGAACATTTGTTTGCGGATATTTTCGCGCGCGGCGTGCTGTCCTACCGGGACCGGGAAACCGCCACCGTGGCCGCGCTGGCCGCCCTGGGCGACGTCAACCCTCAGTTAGAAGCGCATATCGGCATGGCGCTTAATACGGGCGTAACGCCGGAAGAAATCGCGGGGATAATGGCCGTTATCAAAACGCAGCTGGGCCGCAAAACCGCGGCAAACGGACTGGAAATGCTGGAAAAAGTATTACAAACGCGGAATAAAAAATAAATATTCCCGACGGGAAAATAAAAATCCCTTGACTTGGAGCCAACTCCAGGCTATATACTTTCTACATAAGGAAAAAACAAATGAAATCACACAAATTCACGCTTGTCTGCCTGGCCGCCGCGCTGTTACTGGCTGCGGGGCTCGCGCAGGGAAAATTAAAAGAGGAAAAAACTATGACGGAAAAATCACCGATTGACACCATTTTTGCGCAGGGCGAAGTAAACCCCTACAGCAAATTCTTCACGGGCACCACGTATTTGACGATGCTGAGCCTTAAAGACAATGTATGGAATGCCCCCATAGGCAACGTAACCTTTGAGCCGGGCGCGCGCACCCATTGGCACAAACACGACGGCGGCCAGATTTTGCTGGTTTTAAACGGCGAAGGCCGCTACCAGGAAAAAGGCAAAGAAATCCGCACGCTTAAAAAAGGCGACGTGGTGCGCATCGCGCCCGGCGTGATTCATTGGCACGGGGCCGCGCCGGACAGCTGGTTTGTGCACATATCGCTGGAAACCAACGCGCACCAAAACGGTTCCACCGACTGGCTGGACCCGGTAACCGACCAGGAATATAAATAAATTACAAGGAATGGATAAGAATGAAAGTATTAGAGCAAGTAAACCAACCCGACGATTTGAAAAAACTGTCCGTATCTGAACTGGAAACGCTGTCTGCGGAAATCCGCGAAGTGTTAATCCGCAAAATAAACGCCACGGGCGGCCATTTCGGCCCGAACCTGGGGTTTATTGAGCCGACCGTAGCCATGCACTATGTGTTTAACTCTCCGGCGGACAAATTCGTGTTTGACGTGTCCCACCAATGCTATACGCACAAAATGCTTACGGGCCGCAAACAGTATTTTACCGACCCGGCCAAATACCGCGAAATTTCCGGCTACACGAACCCGCAGGAAAGCGCGCACGACGCGTTTACGGTCGGCCATACGTCCACCGCGCCCAGCCTGGCCGTGGGGCTCGCCATGGCGCGCGACTTAAAAGGCGAAAAGCACAACGTCATCGCCGTCATCGGCGACGGCTCTTTAATCGGCGGGGAAGCGTTTGAAGGGCTGGATAACGCCGCCGCCTTAAAAAGCAACATTATCATCGTGGTAAACGATAACGAAATGTCCATCGCCCCCAACCACGGCGGCCTGTACGGCAACCTGGCGCTCCTGCGTCAAACGCGCGGCCAGGCGGAAAACAACTATTTCAAAACGCTCGGCTTTGATTATGTATACGTGGAAAACGGCAACGATATCTCCGCGCTGGTAGAAGCCTTTAAACGGGTAAAAGACGCGCCGCGCCCCACCGTCGTGCACCTGCATACGTTAAAAGGCAAAGGCGTTGCGCAGGCCGAAGCCAACAAAGAAGCCTTCCACTGGATTTTGCCCGGCACGCTGGATAACAAAACCGCCGCGCCGGCCGCGCCTACGTACGATTCCGTTACCGTGGACTATATGCTTCAAAAACGCGCCAAGGACCCGGCTTTTATCGTGTTAAATCCGGCTACGCCCGGCGCGTGCGGCCTCACGCCGCAGGTGCGCGAAAAGCTCGGCAAAGGCTTTGCGGACGTGGGCATCGCCGAAGAACACGCCGTGGCGGCGGCTTCCGCCCTGGCCAAAGGCGGGGCCAAACCCGTGCTGGCCGTTTTAAGTTCGTTCGTCCAGCGCACGTATGACCAGCTGTCGCAGGATTTGGCGTTAAACAACAGTCCCGCCACCCTGCTGGTTTACTGGGGTTCCATTTCGGGAGCGGACGCGACGCACCTGGAATGCTTTGATATTTCGCTCATCGGCAACATTCCCAATATCGTCTATCTCGCGCCCACGTCCAAACAGGAATACCTCGCCATGCTGGACTGGTCGGTAGAACAGCAAAAATACCCCGTAGCCATCCGCGTGCCGTTTGGCCCGCTGGCGGAATCGGACCGCCCGGTGCCGCAGGACTATTCCGAGCTGAACCGCTACGAAGTCGTGTCCAAAGGCGGCGAAGTGGCCATTATCGGCGCGGGCAATTTCTTTCACCTGGGCAGACAGGTAAAAGAAGAACTCAAACGCGCGCTGGGGATTGACGCCACGCTGATTAATCTGCGCTACCTCTCGGGCCTGGACGAAGCACTGCTGGAAAGCCTGAAAAAGGACCACCGGCTCGTCATCACGCTGGAAGACGGCGTCGTCAACGGCGGCTTCGGCGAGAAAATCGCCTCGTTCTACGGCGGCTCCGATATGAAGGTGCTCAACTTCGGCGCGAAAAAAGAGTTTACGGACCGCGTACCGCTGGACGAACTGTACCGCCAGTTCCATCTGACCAAAGAACAAATCGCGCAGGACGCGGCGGCTTGTTTAAAGGAGGCAAAATGAAAGTATTGCTTATTAACGGCAGTCCGCACGTAAAAGGAAACACCTTTACCGCCCTGTCCGAAGCCGCCAAAGCGCTGCAGGCGGAAGGCGTGGAAACGGAAATTGTTTCCATCGGCACAAACGCCGTACGCGGCTGTATAGCCTGCCGCAAGTGCGCCCAAACGGGCCGCTGTATTTTTTCGGACGAGCCCTACAATACCCTGTACGCCAAACTGGACGAAGCGGACGGCCTGATTGTGGGTTCTCCGGTATATTATGCCGGCCCCAACGGCTCGCTGTGCGCGCTGCTGGACCGCCTGTTTTTTTCCGGCGGGAAAAAACTTTCCTATAAGCCGGCCGCATCCGTGGCCGTGTGCCGCCGGGGCGGCGCCAGCGCGGCGTTTGACCGCCTAAACAAGTACTTCACCATCAACAATATGCCCGTGGTTTCGTCGCAATACTGGAACAGCGTGCACGGGCGGGAACCCGGCGAAGCCGCGCGGGACGCGGAAGGCCTGCAGACCATGCGCACCCTGGGGCGCAATATGGCCTGGCTGCTGAAAAAAATTCATTATGGCGGCGTTTCTTACCCGCAGCGGGAAACGCCGGTATTTACCAACTTTATACGGGAGGAAGCAAAATGAAAAAAAGTATGGGCATTTTATTTTCGGGAATGATGTTTTTATCCGCGGCCGCCTGCGGCAGTAATGCGGGCGGCACGGCGGACGGCGCCGCCAAACAGGCGGACGTCCAGGCGCCGGCAGGCAAAAAAGTGCTGGTGGCGTACTACTCGCGCTCCGGCAACACCAAAGCCGTCGCGCAGCAAATCCAACGCTTAACGGGCGGAGATTTGTTTGAAATTCAAACGGTTAAAGAATATCCAGCTTCCTATTCGGAAATGACGGAAATCGCCAAAAAAGAACTGGCGGAGGGATATAGGCCGGAACTGAAAAACAAAGCGGAAAACTGGGCCGCGTACGACGTGGTATTTATCGGCTCGCCGGATTGGTGGGGCACGTACGCCCCGGCGGTGCGTTCGTTTATCGCGCAATATAACTTTGGCGGAAAAACCGTCGCGCCGTTTTTTACCAACGGGGGCGGCGGCATGCAAAACTGCGAAAGCGATATGAAAAAACAGCTCGCCGGCGTATCTGTGGCTCCGGGCATTACCTTTCCGGGCCGTTCTTCGGGCGCGCCGGAGCAGGAACTTAAAAACTGGATTCAGCGCGTGCTGAAATAAAGTACCATAAGGAATGATGATGCTTAAATACGTCTTATTTGTGTTGGCGGCGGCAGCCGTCATCGGCGGGGCAATCGGCGGGATTCACTTGGTAAAAGTGGCCCACCGCAACCAAAAAGAAATGGCCTCCTTCCAGGGTGCGCCCGTGCCCTATACGGCCAACCTGGGCAAAACGCTGGTGATTTACTATTCCATGACGGGGCACACGCAGGACATCGCCCGGCGTATCCAACAACGGACCGGGGCCGACGTTTACCGCCTGGAAACGGAGGAACCGCTTAAAGCCAGCCCGGCGTTCTACGCCAAGGTAAAAAAACAGCTTAAAACCGGGCAATACCCGCGCCTGGCCGGCCCCGCGCCGGAGCTGGACGGCTATGACGTTATTTTCGTGGGCGCACCCGTCTGGTGGTACACGGCGGCCACCCCGATGCTGGCTTTTTTACAGCAGACGGACTTTAAGGGGAAAAAGGTGGTTCCGTTCTCCACCCAGGGCAGTAATTACGGCGCGTTTTTTGAAGATTTTGAGAAAAACGCCCGAAACGCCCGCATAGTAACCGGAGCCTCGTTTAACAACCTGGGCGACGAATACAACAGCGCCGTGGACAATAAAATCACCGCGTGGCTGAACGCCTTAAACTAATACGCTTTCCCCGGCGGTTTCAATGCGCCGGGGATTTTTTTGCCCTCCATAAAAGCTACAATAATATGTGATACTTTCCGCGCCGGAGCATAATATAAATAGAATGACGTCATTTGAAGAGCTCTACAATACTTATTTTAAACGCGTGTACGCTTATATTTTTTCGCGCGTGCGCAATGCCGCCCTGGCGGAAGACTTGTGCGCCTGCACCTGGAAAAAATGCTACGAGCACCTGAACTCTTTTAATGAAGAAAAAGGCGAATTTGCCCAGTGGCTCTTTACCATCGCCCGCAACGAAACCAATATGCACTGGCGGACGTACTGGGTGAAAAACGTGTTTTCGCTGGCGGAAACGGAAGACGACGTGCCCGAAACTTCCCGCCAAACGCCGCTTGAACAGCTGGAAGAAGCCAATTTCCGCGCGGATTTGCTGCGCGCGCTCGCCCGGCTGAGCGGCAAAGAGCGGGACTTGGTATCGCTTAAATTCTATTCCGGCCTGAACAACCGCCAAATTGCGGCGGTTACGCGGCTGAGCGAGAGCAACGTCGGCACGGTCATTCACCGAGCCGTACAAAAAATGCGCCGCTTTATGGAGAACGTATGACCCCCGAGAAAGACTGGCTGACCAAAGCCGAAAAAGCTGATTTTGACCCAAACGGCCGCGCCCAGCGCCGCGTGTGGGCGCGCCTGCAAGAGAAAAAGACCGTTTTTCACTGGAAAAAACCGTTGGCCTGGGGTGCGTGCGCCGCGCTGCTGCTGGCGGCGGGCGGACTCGTCGGCCTGCGCTGGAGCGCCTACCTGCACTGCCCGGCCGCCGCGCCGGAAGCGGCGGATTCCTTCGCCGGGGCGCAGTGTAAAAATGCGACAAGCCGTTACCTGCTTTCGGCCGAACTGGAATGCGACGGAGCCACCTGCTCCTGCACCAAAACGCTGACTATCTGCGACGAACACCCCGTCACCCGCGTCAGCCGTAAAACGTGCACCGCAGCCGAACACGATTTTTCCCCGCAGGACCCCTGGAAACTGTGGGAAAATAATTCAACCGATTCAATTCAGGATCCGGCTTCCTGCCGGAACCAATGCTAGGAGTTAACACTATGAAATTAAGCCGTATTTTTAAACCGCTGTTAGCCGCCGTGTTGTTTGCCGGCATTTCCTGCGCCGCGTGGGCGGCCCCGGTAGAAGCTGTCTTATTCAGCTCCCCCTACTGCCCGCACTGCCGCCATTTAAAGCAGGACGGCTTCCCGGAGCAGTTCCGCGCCAAACACAAAGGCACCGTACACCTGACCGAATACGATTTGACCGAAGGCGCCAATAACGTGCTCTTTTCGCAGACGCTGGAAGCCTATCAGCTAAACTCCGCCGGCATTCCGATGCTGATTGTGGGCGAAACCGTTTTGCAGGGCTACCCGAACCAAATCGTTTCCGGAGCGGACGAAGCCGTGCGCAAAGCCGCGGCCAATAAAGAAAAAACGCGCGTTCCCGGCCTTACATCCGAAGAAGAAAAACCCGCTCCCGCGGCCGTTCAGACCCCGGATACGGTAACCGAACCGACGGCCGCCCCGGCCGCTGAGCAAACCCCGGCCGCCGAACGGGAAGCGGCGCCCGCCGAAGAGGAGGAACAGGATTCCGCTTTATCGGCCCACCAGTCCCTGTTCAGCCAAATTACGGTATGGGCGATTATCGGCGCGGGCCTGGCGGACGGAATCAACCCGTGCGCGTTTGCCGTGATTGTGTTCTTTGTATCGTTTTTAGCGGCGTATAAATACAATAAAAAAGAAATCATCATTGTAGGCAGTGCGTACTGCACCGCCGTATTTTTGGCTTACGTGCTGATGGGGCTGGGGGCGTTCCATCTGCTCTACGCCATGAAAGGCTTCCGCTACATTACGCTGGCCGTACAGTGGGGCACCGTCGGGCTGTGTGCGCTGTTTTTGGTGCTGTGCACATATGATTTCATCGTCTACCAGCGCACGAAAAAATCCGAAAAAATGTTGTTACAGCTGCCCAAAAGCTATAAAGAATACATCCATAAAGTAATGCGCTTCTTCTTAAAAGACAAACACAGCGCCATGTGGCGGCTGATGCTGGCGGCGTTTATTGTGGGGTTTGTGGTCTCGGGCGTGGAAGCGGTGTGCACCGGGCAGGTATATTTACCCACCATCATCGTAATTTTAAAAGAAGCGGACCGGTATTTCTGGAAAGCGACGGAGTACCTCCTGCTCTACAATCTGATGTTTGTGGCGCCGCTGGTGCTGGTGTTTATTCTGACGCTGTGCGGCAAAGAATCGGCCGCATTTAACAACTGGCTTAAAAAACACTTGGGGCTTTCCAAATTCCTGCTGTGCTGTGTATTTTTAGGACTGCTGATTTTACTGCTGGCAACGATGTTTTAAACAGGCTGCGGTTGATATACAAAAACCCCGCCCCGGCAATTCCGGAGCGGGGTTTTAATTTCTTATGAATTCCCCTAGTCCAATGCTCTTTTTACACCTTTTCCCTGCTAAGCAGGGAAGATGAACGCATAACTCGTGTGTATATGACCTATTCTTGAGATAAACTTAACGTCACTTTACCAATTCATCGCTAATAAGTTCCGCCTGCTCTAATACGCGCTCAATAGCGGCCGGCTGCTGATCCGGCGGATAGTTGTACTTGCGCAAAATACGTTTTACTTGCAATAGAATACCCGCTTTTACACTTTCGCGTTTGCTCCAGTCCACTTTCACAGAGCCGCGCAGATAATTGGTGAGCTCCTGCGCAATCAGCTTGAGCGTCTTATCTCCCAGCTCCCGCACAGAGGCCTCATTTTCTTCAAGCGCATTATAAAAGGCCAGCTCCTTTTCGGAAAGCCCCAATTCTTCCCCTTGGCGGGCGGCGGCATTGGTTTGTTTGGCCAAATCAATCAACGCTTCAATAACCTGATAGGTTTCCAATGCGCCGTTGTTGTATTTATTAACGGTTTCTTTTAATTTTTCGGAAAACTTCTTAAACTGCGGCAGATTTAAGCGGAACCTGCTGTGGATTTCCCCCTCCACTAACCGGCGCAGTAATTCCGCCGCCAGGTCTTTTTGTTTCATCTGGCGGATTTTATCTAAAAATTTTTCATCTACCAACGACAAATTGGGCCGCTCTAACCCTACTTGCGTAAAAATATCAATTGGTTTATCCGTAGCCACCGCTTGAGCGACCAAAGCCCCTATTAATTCAGACAGCTGTTTTCTATTTGGTTTGTCATCCCCCGGCCTTTTATTCATAGCCGTGCGAATGAGAGAGAAAAACGCCAGTTCTTCCGTCAAAGCGGCGGCTTCCGGCAAACTTTGGCACAGGCCATAAGCCTTTTGGGCCGCCAGTACATTATCCGAAAAATCATTCTGTGCCGTTTCTTTATTAGGAGCGTGTGCCAAAACGTGATCCCACGCTCCGGGGATTAATTCGTAAGCATTAGTCTTAAACTCCGTATAATCAAACCCTTTTAAAAACTGTCGGCACACGTCCATATAGGCTTGCAGCTGTTCATAGGCGCGCCGGATATCCGCCGCCACATCGCCCTTTCCGCCGCCGTGGGTATAGTCCCGCACCGCTTCTTCCAAACTGCGTGCAATACCTATGTAATCCACCACTAACCCGGCATTTTTGCCTTTAAATACGCGGTTTACGCGGCTGATGGCCTGTATCAAGTTGTGCGCGCGGATAGGTTTATCAATATACATGGTATGCAGGCAGGGCACGTCAAACCCGGTCAGCCACATATCGCACACAATAACCAGTTTTAAAGGGTCTTGCGGGTCTTTCATGCGGTTTTCTATTTCTTTTTGGACAATGTCGTTATATAAATGCGGCTGATAGTTCTGCGGGTCAGACGCGGAACCCGTCATAATTACTTTAACAACTCCGGCGTGCGGGTCTGCGCTGTGCCACTGGGGCCTGATTTTGATAATTTCTTCGTACAACCGCACGGCAATATCCCGGCTCATACAAACAATCATGCCCTTGCCATCCGCCAGCTGTAAACGTTTTTCAAAATGGCTGATGATATCCCCCGCCAACACTTTTAAGCGTTCCGGTAGTCCGGCTAATTTTTCTACCGTCATCCAACGCACTTGCGCTTTTTCCACGTCGGACATATCCGCCGACAGTTTATTTACTTCTTCGTCAAAATGCCGAAGGAGCGCATCGCGCGTGTTGAGTTGAATATGCCGCGCTTCGTAGAATATCGGCACGGTGGCGCCGTCGCGGATGGCGTCCTGCATATCGTATACGTCCACATATGGGCCGAATACGGCTTGCGTATCCCGGTCGCTTTCCGATACGGGCGTACCCGTAAAGCCTAAAAAACAGGCGTTTGGCAGTGCGTCCCGCAGGTATTTGGCATAGCCGTATTTTAATCTGCCGCCGCGGAAATCCGCACTGAAACCGTATTGGGTGCGGTGGGCTTCGTCGGAAATCACCACGATATTGTGCCGTTCGGACAGCACCGGGAAAGTATCTTCCCCGCGGGCCGGCAGGAATTTTTGCATAGTGGTAAAAATTACGCCGCCGCTGGGTTTATTTTTCAGCAGGGCTTGCAATTCTTCCCGGCTGTTTGCCGCAACGGGGGACAGCTCCGGCGCACAGCGGGAAAAAGTGCCAAAAAGCTGGGTGTCCAAATCGTTTCGGTCGGTAATAAGGACGATAGTGGGGTTTTGCATAGCGGGCGTTTTCATGATTTTATGCGCTACGCAGACCATGGATAAACTCTTGCCCGAGCCGGTGGTATGCCAAATCACGCCGCCTTGGCGGCTGTTTGTCTGCAGCGCGTGCAAAACACGCTCTACCGTCTTGCGTCCGGCAAAAAATTGATGATACCCCGCTATTTTCTTAATGGTTTTTCCGGCGTCTTTTTCAAAAACCACAAAATATTTGAGATAATCCAACAGCTGGGATTTATCAAAAAAGCCTTTTACCAATACTTCGGCCTCGGTTTCTGTGGCATTGTCCCGCTTTTCCCCGTGGATACTGCGCCACGGCATATAGCGCTCTTCCGACGCGGACACGGAACCCACCCGCGCCACAATGCCGTCCGAGATAATGCAGGCCAAATTGTAATCAAACAAATCCGGGATATCCGTTTTATAGGTTTGGATTTGGTTATAAGCGGCGGTGGTGTCGGTTTTTTCGTTGGCGGGATTTTTTAGTTCAATAACCGAGAGCGGCAGACCGTTTATAAAGACGACGATGTCCGGCCGGCGCAGGTTGACGCGGCCTTGCAAAGCAAATTGATTGACGGCTAAAAAATCGTTATTTTCGGGATGGGCAAAATCTATAATCTGCACCAAAGCGGCGGTGTCTTCACCGGCGGCGTTTTTGTAATTTACTTTGATTCCGTCCGTGAGATAATGATAAATGGTTTCGTTACGGGCGATAAGGGACGGCTCGGACGGTTGGGTAAGCAGGGTATAGGCCTCGTCCAGCACGGAAGGCGGAAGCGTTGGATTTAGGTGCGCGAGGGCGTCCCGCACCGCCTGCGGCAAAAACGGCTGGCGGACATCTTCACGCAAAGGGATAGAGCCGTCCGGCAAAATATCCGGCCCATAGGCCGTTTGGTAGCCGATACTGCGGAAATACTCCAAACAATAGTTTTCTAAAGTGGCTTCGTTAATGAGAGACATATTATTTTGCCTTTAATTCTGTTTTTAAATTTTTTAATAGTTCGCTGACTTTTCCTTTACGCTCATAATTGTCTTTGCATAATACACAGAATAAAAG
This sequence comes from Candidatus Avelusimicrobium alvi, assembly GCF_958451995.1. Taxonomy (NCBI): domain Bacteria; kingdom Pseudomonadati; phylum Elusimicrobiota; class Elusimicrobia; order Elusimicrobiales; family Elusimicrobiaceae; genus Candidatus Avelusimicrobium; species Candidatus Avelusimicrobium alvi. Next base: position 30,723 of record NZ_CAUDSG010000009.1, on the reverse strand, counting down.
GAGTTGATATAATTCATCATACCAAGATTCTAATTCTTCCGGCGACATTTTTGCCACTATTTCATTTTTATTTTTTCCGGCTTTGTTGTTATGCCGAATATTTAAATTATTAAGCAACCCTGTGGTTTTTGCGAAGTAGTCTTTAAAACCTTCTACAGGTTTTTCTAACAAAGGTTCGTACTCATTGGCAATAGAAACTAATAATTTTCTTTTTTCCTCTAACTGTCCTTTTAAAGAGGCATGATTATACTTAAGAATAGCAAAAGCTATTTCTTCAGAGGATATTTCTGCTACCGCAGTAGCCGCTGGATTTTTTGGTACTAAAATAACTAGTTCTTCTTTAGGAAATTCTAAAGGTTTATAATTCAAATGCTCTAACAAAATATCTATATTGGAAACTAACATACGGCACTCATAAGAAGGCAATGCCAGAGGATTTTTAATATTAAAGCATTTTGCGTTTACTGCAAATAACACATTGATATAATATTCCAGAGTTAGCAGTATTTCTTCTATTTTGAGTGCAGAAAAAGATTGTGGTAGATGCAATTTGGCCTTAATTTCTTTATAGCTAAAAACAGTACCTCTTTGTTTCCAAGAGGGCAAAGCATAAAAATCAAAGAGTTCTTCAAGCGTTAATTTCTCACTAGAAAATTGAATTGTAGAAAAGCGCAACTTGTTAAAGATTCTTCTAATCTTATTCATTTCCTTTACAACATCATATTTTTCAGTTAACAATTCAAAAATGTTTCTTCTACTCATCTTTTATATTCCTTATAGAAAACTAATTCGTTAGTCCTCATCAAAATTGACGTTACCTTGGGTCAGTTTTACAAGACATTTTATAAGGTCATCGGAGACTTCAGTATACCCTTCTTTTGATATTTCTTGTAAAACATCTTGCCATTTATAAAGGCTATAATGCCCTAGAGCTTCCTCTATTTTTTCAGTAATATTTTTATGCGGCAAAACATGACAAGCAATTCTTAACACAGAAATAATGTCCTGCCTATAGTAAAAAGTTGTTGGATTATGAAATCTCCATAATTTTATTAACTCTGCTACGAGTTCATAAGTAACCTGTAAACCTAAATATTTGTCGGCCAATTCAATGTCATTATCTGTAAACCCTAGTTTTTTAAGACCACTATGTATAAATGGGGCCATCAATTCGGCTTTTAACAGAAGTTTTCGTTCTTCAAGATTTAATATAATTGCCATGATTTACACCCTTATTTTGCCGGAGATGAGACGAGGTAAGAGGGAATCGCGAAGCTCCGTTAATGTTTGAATTTGTTTTGTATTTATTAAAATTTTTTCAAATATATTTTCTACTTTTTGGCTAAAATATATTTGGGCTTGTACGGAAGGCCATAAAATATTGAGCTTCGAAAAAGAGGTCTTGTTTAAATTACCAAATACAGAGCCGCCACTGCCTTGAACTTTAATCTGTTCCGCTACAGAGCGTAAAATATAATAATTATAAAATTTTGTGTTCAAATCGGTAGGTATGACACTATTTATCTGTTGGTTGGTTTGAGAGATTTTCTCAGTCAACACGACCAAACCTGGAGTTGCAATACAACTTACACATGTAGAATAAGGAGGTAAATACTTGGTTTGTTGAGAATTTGCTCCCTCTTGGCTTAAATACCTTTCTGTATGGCTGGCAAATATAGCATTGTGCATATCTGGTATTGTAATAAAGGGAATATCTCCCCCATAATATTCTTTATGAGATGTTGAGGGAGTTTTTCCGCAAATAACTTCTCCTAGTTGCGCAACTTGTCCCACCTCCCAGCCGAGGGGAATGGGGCCAAGAGCGGAATCTGTAAACGAGGACGGGAATAAATCGTATAACTGCTCAGTTAAGTGATACTCCTGCATAATGTCGGCCTTGGCGTCGCCGCGTTGTTTGGCTTTGACGACATCAAAATCCACAAACCAGCTTTTAAAAGTGGCCTTTGCCATTTCTTCCAGCGTTTTATTCTGCTTTTGCAGTAATTCTATTTTATCGTCAAACGCCCCTAAAAACTCCGCTATCCGTTTCTGCTCATCTAAAGGCGGTAATTCTATTTCTATTGTGTCAAAAGTGTCTCTAGTAATAGTATTAAATACGGAGCCATGCCCTTTAGCTTGTAAGTCGTGAACAATATTTTTTAACAAGTAATATAGAAAATCGTTTGTGGTACATTCTTTCGCTACTATACCATAGCAGGACTGATTAAAAGCCATTGGTTTGGCAAGTTGTGCTAACGCGCCAACCGTTCCACGTGCAGACAGAATAAGTGCGCCTTGGGGTAAAATTTTAGTGGAACTATTTTGTACTCCATCTTCCGTAATTGTTTTTTCCGTAGTGTGTACATAACGATTGTCATTATTAAAATCTACAACAGAAAGCCATGGAATATCCCCGCCCCAAAACTGCGGATTTGAAGTTTTAGGTGTGCCACCGCCAACAAGTGTTAAAATGTCAGAAAGTTTAAAATGCATATTAATATAAAGAGCCCAAGATATGCTTGGGCTCTACAAAATTATTTACTAAAAGGCAATGTTGCTTTTTTTGTAAATATTATGGTCATGATCAGCGGTTACAGATGATTCCCAACTTGGATAGTTATCTGCTTTGGAACGATTATTTTCCCATTGCAAAGGCCTAAGATTACTGAAATTATCACTACCACCTTTGGATACTGGTTGAATGTGATCAACCTCCCAGCCATAGCCAAGTTCTTTTGTTATTCCATAATGCTCACGGTTAATCCATGCACCCGCTCTATCTTTTGCCCATTCGACATTTCCAAAACGCCCAATCCAAATTTTCAGGGCCGTTTCTTTATTAATTTCCATAAAATAATTCTCCTTATGGTTTTATTTTATGGCAAAAATGTAGTACAATGATATCTGCAAATACATGTACGGCACATTTTTGCCGTAAGGGAGCGTTTATATAAAACGCTTCCTTTTTTATGTTCTTTTAGTTTTACTATGCGATTTGTTCTTCTATATTGTCCTCCTGTATAATTGGTTTTAAAACGACTTCCAAATCTTCCCCATTTTTTTCACTGGCAAAAACTTCATACTTTTTAACTTTGCCAGAAGGAACTATCTTATATTGCATTACAAATCCTTTAATAGATAAATATAATGCCAGTTTCCCATCGGTGTTAGGCCGCGGATTAAGATGATACGCGTTATCTGTTTCTGTGTTACTAAATCTAATCCCAATTAGGTTTTGGGTCTTATTATAAAAAAAAGTGGCATATTGATATGCACAAATGTCTAGCCGCGCGCATACTGTAGAATTAAACGATATTCCTCCAGTGGCCGAAATTGAGATTCGGTCGTTATACGAGCGTGTTTTGGTGTATGATTCGAAATCTTCCAATAGGGCCATTTTTACCCTCCTTTTTTATATTATACAAATTTTCTTTTTGTTTGTCAACACCATCCATCCTGCCCACAAATTCCGCCAATTTTCTTTTATTGCTCAATCTTTTCCAAATTCTCTTTGATTTTCGTATCCAGTTTCGCACTTTCTTCCATTTGCGCGGTCAGCTCCGCCGTAAGGCGCGCCATTTTGGCGGAAAAGGCTTCGTCATCTTCTTGCGTTTCCGCTACGCCCACATAGCGGCCCGGCGTGAGGACATAGTCATTCGTGCGGATTTCGGCCAGCTTGGCGGACTTGCAAAAGCCCTTTATGTCCGCGTAGTCTTTATCTTTAGGGGCAAAGTCGTCCGCGCGCCAGGCGTGGTAGGTATCGGCTATTTGCGCGATATCCCCGTCCGTAAATTCGCGCCGCGTGCGATCCGCCATAAAGCCCAAGTTCCGCGCGTCTATAAACAGCACTTCTCCGGCGCGTTTTTTCTGCTTACGTAAAAACCACAGGCATACGGGGATTTGCGTATTAAAAAATAACTGCCCCGGCAGGGCTACCATACATTCCACTAAATCCGCCTCTATTAAGTTTTTGCGGATTTCCCCCTCGCCGCCCGTTTGGGAACTCATGGAGCCGTTAGCCAGCACCGTACCCATTACGCCCGTAGGGACCAGGTGGCTCAGCATATGTTGTACCCAAGCAAAGTTGGCGTTTCCGGCAGGCGGAATACCATACCGCCAGCGGGCGTCTTTCGTCAGTTTTTCGCCGCCCCAGTCGGACACGTTAAACGGCGGATTGGCCAAAATATAATCCGCGCGCAAATGCGGATGCTGGTCATTATGAAAGGTATCGGCAGGCTCTTTGCCCAAATCAAACTCAATCCCGCGGATAGCCAGGTTCATGGCCGCCAAACGCCAAGTGGTCGGGTTGCTCTCCTGCCCGTAAATAGATAAATTGCTCACGCCCTGATGAATATTGACAAAGCGTTCACTCTGCACGAACATACCGCCCGAGCCACAGCAAGGGTCATACACCGTATGGTTTTCCGTAGGGGCCATTACCGCCACCATGGTTTTAACCACAGAAGCCGCCGTGTAAAACTGTCCGCCGCGCTTGCCTTCCGCATCGGCAAACATACCTAAGAAATACTCGTACACTTCGCCCAGCGCGTCCGGCGCGGTCTGGCCGTTTTCAAAGCCGATGGAAGAAATCGTATTAATCAACTCCGCCAAGCGGCCCGCGGGCAAATTTAGGCGTGCATAGTTTTTGTTTAAAATATTTTTGAGCTTGGGGTTTTCCTGCTCAATAGACTGCATGGCTTCGTCTATTAATTTGCCGATGTTGGCCTGCGGGGCATTGTTGCGCAGAAACTCCCAGCGGGCGTTTTCCGGCACCCAAAAAACATGATTTGCTTTACAGTAATCCCGAATATCCCCATCTATATACTGCGGGTTTTGGGCGTAATAATCTTCCTGCTGCATTTTTTCGCGCAGGGCTGAAAAAGAATCCGAAATATATTTCAAAAAGATTAAACCGAGTACGACGTGTTTGTATTCGGCAGCATCCATATTGGAACGCAACTGATCCGCTGTTTTCCAAAGTTTTTGCTTGGTAGTGTTATTCATAAAGGGAAATCCTGTATAGTATAGATATTTTTTACTATATTAAATAAGCAAACAGCTTGCAAATCCCGTCTGATAAATTACGAAGGAATAGAAAAAGCTCCCTTTCGGGAGCTTTATAAATGGCGGAGAGGGAGAGATTCGAACTCTCGATACGGTTTCCCGTATGCAGTCTTTCCAGGACTGTGCCTTAAACCGCTCGGCCACCTCTCCAAAATCGGTGTGCGGTGTAAGAAGTACTTGATTATTATAGCAAATTAATAAAAGATTTTTAAATACCCATCTTCCGCCGAAGGTAAAGCTCCGCCTGAATTGAAGCCCCTTGGGTTTTTTGCTAAAATATTTCTGCTGCCCGTTCCATCGCGCCGCACAATCCCATTAACGGAGTATCGTATGTTTAAAAAAGCTTTCAGCTTTCTGCTGTTTGCCGTGCTGGCCGTTCCCGCCGCCGCGCAGCTGCAGGAAACGGTCTATATCCGCGGGGTTATCCCGACTGAAAACGTTACATCGCTGGAAATTAAACCGCGCTTTAAAGCCAAGGACGACAGCCGCAACGAAACCGTCGCCACCGTAGAAATCAAGCCGTCCTTCAAACTCAACGACAACTGGAAATTCGGCGCGGAAATTCCGCTCTCACGCTATTCCAAAAAAGATTTTTCCCAAAAAGGATTGGGCGACATTATGCTCTCCGGTTTTTTTACGGAATACTCCCCCGACGCCGTATTTTCGTATGGAGTAGGCGCGGAAATGACCTTCCCCACCGCCACCGGCCGGGAACTGGGCGACGGAAAAGCCGTAGCCGAGCCGGAAGTTTTTTTGGTGTGGAAACTCAGCCCCCATTTCTTTATTGAAACAGAATACCGCCACATTTTTTCCTATGCCGGAAGTTCCGGGCGGGACGATATCCACGAAAGCCGTTACCGGATGATTTTCGGTTATATGTCCGCAGACAAGTGGTGGTTTGAGTTTGACCCGCGCTATACCGTAGACTATAAAAATAAGTCCGAAGCGGAGCTGATTGGAGAATTTGAACTGGGAACGATGATTAACGTCGGTACGTCGGCCTATATCCGCGGAGGCTGGCACTTGGCCGGCAACAAATACTCCCAGGATTGGGAACTGATGCTGGGTTTTAAAATACTCTATTTCTAATTCACCGCACAATAGAAAGCCCCGGTCAAAAAACCGGGGCTTTTTACGCATAAAAATATTTACCGCCTAAACGTACGGACCTGAAGGCCTAAAATCCGGCCCAAAAGCATCAGCGGCAGGATAATAAAAATACTGAACGCGGCCACCAAAAGCGTAACGATAAACCCAAACGCCAGCACAAACACCCCGCCGATAATCCCCCCCGTATCCCCTTGCGGGCGGGCGGAATCTTTCGGCCGGGATTCATCTTCCACCGGGTTGCCGTTTTCGTCTAAAATTTCGGGCTCAATAATTTCTTCGGCCCGGACAATATCTTTCTCTTCCATATATATATTATGGCATAATGGACGCCCTTTGCCTAGACGGATAAAGAGGTTAGAAAACGTTATACACCGTATAGATAACATTAGTAAAATATTAAAGTAGGATTTTTATACAAGGAACCACCCCGCATGAAAAAGTTAATGAGCTTGCTGTTCAAAAAGCCCGAAGTGCCCGCCACCCGCCTGGTGGCCGCCTTATCCGCCTATTTTCTGCTGTTTTTAAACATCAGCTTTTGGCGCTTTGTGTTCACGCACGCGGAACCGTCCGGCCTAATCGGCGGGTTATTTATGCTTTCCGTACCCGTGCTCATATTTACGCTGTTGTACCTGTCCTTCAGCCTGTTGCTGCTGCCTTATATTGGCAAACCGCTCCTTATACTGCTGCTGATTATCTCCGCCGGAGTCAACTACCTGATGTATCAGTTCGGCGTGTTTATTGACGCGGATATGATCCGCAACACGTTTGAAACCCACCCCGGCGAAGTAAAGGATTTAATCACCCTGCGCTCCGTCTTGTGGCTTACGGCGCTGGGCATCGTGCCCGCCGTGATGCTGGCGCGGATTAAAATTGTGTTTAAACCGTTTTGGAAAGAAACCTTGGGCCGCTTGAAACGCTGCGGGCTGTTGCTGCTGTGCCTGCTGATTTTCCTGCCGTTCGTCTATAAAGAATACGCTTCTTTCGGCCGCAACAACAATCAGGTGCGCCGCCTGGTCAGTCCGCTTAATTATATCTACGCCACGGTGCGCTACTTCCAAATTGAACACCAGAAAAAACGCCCGTTTACCAAGCTGGACGAAGCCGCCGAACACGTGCCGTACCCGGACGAAGAAAAAACGGTGTTCATCCTGGTGCTGGGCGAAACGGCGCGCGCGATGAATTTTTCCCTCAACGGTTATGCGCGCGAAACCAACCCGAAGCTTAAAACACAGGATATCGTAAACTTTCCGCACGTTGAGTCCGCCGGTACGGCTACGGCATTTTCCGTACCGTCCATCTTCTCCTTCACGCCGCGCGGCGATTTCAGCCCCACGGACGCGAAATATACCGAAAACCTGCTGGACCTGCTGCAGCAGACGGGCTACGAAATCTTCTGGAAAGAGAACGACAACGGCTGTAAAGGCGTCTGCCAGCGCGTGCCCAACGTGGAAATGGACCTGAAAGACCAACGCTTCTGCGACGGCACCTACTGCCGGGACGAAATCCTGCTGGACGGACTGGAAGAATATCTGGCCAATATCCAGGGCGAGCATGCGTTTATCGTCCTGCACACCATCGGCAGCCACGGGCCGACGTATTACCGCCGCTATCCGCCGGAGTTTAAAAAATTCACCCCCACCTGCGATACGGAAGAAATCCAAACCTGCACGCAGGAGCAAATCATCAATACGTACGATAATACGATTCTGTACACCGACCATATCGTTTCGTCCGTCATTGATATTTTAAAGAAATTCCCCCACTACGAAAGCGGCCTGCTGTACGTGTCCGACCACGGGGAATCGCTGGGTGAAAACGGCGTCTACCTGCACGGGCTTCCGTATTCCATCGCCCCCAAAGAACAGACCTCCGTGCCAATGGTTCTCTGGATGAGCGAAGTGATGAAAAAATCCGACCATATAGACTACGACTGCCTGAAGAAAAAGGCCGCCGAGGGGAACTTTTCGCACGACAATTTGTCGCACTCGCTGCTGTCTCTGATGGAAGTGGACAGCAAATGGTACGACAAAAAGATGGACTTTTTTGAAGGCTGCCGCACCACGCCGCTGCCCCGCAAATCCTAACACGCTAAAAACCCGGCCCCATAAGCCGGGTTTTTTAACCCTTTATCACCGCTTGCCAAAAGCGGTTAAAGAGATACAATAAAAGAAGAAGCAAACCGTAAACTGGGGGTATTTTATGGACAGAGTCATTTATTCACCGATGAAATACGTACAGGGCGAAGGCGCCTGGCAGCGGCTGCACGAATACGCGGCCGCGCTGGGCCAAAAGGGCGCATACGCCGTAGCCGGCCCGCACGTGCTGGAGCATTACTGGAGCGACGTGGAAAAAGGATTTAAAGAGGCCAATTTCCCGCTGCACGCGCACCGCTTTGCGGGCGAATGCTCCATGAACGAAATCAACCGCATCGTAAACGAACTGCGGGAAGAAAACTGCGACGTCATCATCGGCATCGGCGGCGGGAAGACCTTGGACACCGCCAAAGCCGTCGGCTTCTACGCCAATCTGCCGGTTATTATTGCGCCGTCCATTGCGTCCACGGACGCGCCGTGCAGCGCGCTCTCCGTCATTTACACGGACGAAGGCGCCTTTGAAAGCTATTTGTTTTTACGCAACAACCCGAATGTCGTGCTGGTAGACACGGCCGTCATCGCCCGGTCGCCGGTGCGTATGCTGGTGGCGGGCATGGGCGACGCGCTGGCCACCTACTATGAAGCCCGCGCCTGCTTTAATTCCGGCGGCCGGACCACCGCGGGCGGGCGTTCGTCCCTTTCCGCGCTGGCGGTTGCGCGCGCCTGCCGCGACAGTCTGTTTAAAAACGGCCTGCGCGCCAAACTGGCGGCCGAAGCCAAAACCGTATCTTCCGCGCTGGACGACATTGTGGAAACCAACACCTATATGAGCGGCATCGGCTTTGAAAGCGGCGGCCTGGCGGCGGCGCACGCCATTCACAACGGGCTGACCGTGCTGCCCGGCGTGCACCACGCGATGCACGGGGAAAAGGTGTCTTTCGGCCTGCTTGCGCAGCTGGTGCTGGAAAACGCGCCGCAGGACGAGTTTAAACAAGTGCTGGACTTCTGCCGCGAGGTCGGCCTGCCCACTAACCTGGCCGCGCTGGGGCTTACAGACGTGTCCGACGGGGACCTGATGAAAGCCGCCCGCGCCGCCTGTGCGGAAGGCGAAACCATCCACAATATGCCGTTTAAAGTAACGCCCGAAGCGGTGTTCTCGGCCATGCGGGTGGCCGACAGGCTCGGCTCGTAATTTGTTCCACCTCTAAAGCCGCCCCGGTTTTTCCGGCCGGGGCGGCTGTCTTTTCATCCTCTTAAAGTGGTAAAATATAAATAAGCGCGTAACGTCACATTACGCGAAGAAACCAACACAAGAGGACCCCCCAATGTTACCCAAAGCGTATGAACCGCAGGAAGTAGAACAAAAATTGGCCGACAAATGGCAAAAAGCCCAACTGTTCGCCGCCAAAGCAGACAATACCAAAAAACCCTTTGTTATCGTTATCCCGCCGCCCAACATCACGGGCGCGCTGCATATGGGCCACGCGCTCAACAACACCCTGCAGGACGCGCTGATCCGCTCCCACCGTATGTTCGGCCAGGAAGCTTTCTGGGTGCCGGGAACGGACCACGGCGGCATCGCCACGCAGAACGTCATTGAAAAGAAGCTCGCCAAAGAAGAACACAAAACCCGCCACGACCTGGGACGCGAAGAATTCGTCAAAACCGTGTGGGACTGGTACCACGACTGCGGCAACGCCATTTTCAACCAATTTAAAAAAATGGGCTGGAGCCTGGACCTCGCGCCCGAAAACATCCGCTTTACCATGGACGAAAAACGCGCCAAATCCGTATACGAATGTTTCCGCCGCCTGTGGGAGAAAAAATACATCTACCGCGGCAAACGCATGATTAACTGGTGCGTGCGCTGTTCCACCGCGCTGTCGGACATTGAAGTGGAACACGAACAGCACGCGGGCAAACTCTGGCACCTGCGCTACAAAGGGGAAGACGGGTCGGAAGGCATCGTCATCGCCACCACCCGCCCCGAAACCATTTTCGCGGACGCGGCCATCGCCGTCAATCCCAAAGACAAACGCTACGCGGATATGATTGGCAAAAAAGTCATCATCCCGTTGGCGGGCCGCGCCATTCCCGTCATCGCCGACGAAGCGGTGGAGCTGGAATTCGGCACCGGGGCGTTAAAAATCACCCCCGCGCACGACCCGACCGACTACGAAGTCGGCCAGCGCCACAATTTAGAAGCCCTGGTGGTCATTTCGGACAAAGGCAAAATGATTAACTGCCCCGAAAAATACCTGGGGATGGACCGCGAACTCTGCCGCAAAGAAACCGTCAAGGATTTGGACGAAGCCGGCCTGCTGGTCAAAGAAGAAAAATACAACAACGCCGTGTCCGCCTGCTACCGCTGCCACAACGCCATTGAACCGTATTTAAGCGAACAATGGTTTGTGAAAATGGACGAACTGGCCAAGCCCGCCATTGAAGCCGCCGAATCCGGCGCCTTAAAATTTCACCCCGAATCGTGGAAAACGCCGTTTGTCAACTGGCTGAAAAACCTGCAGGACTGGTGTATTTCGCGCCAGATTTGGTGGGGCCACCGCATCCCGGTGTGGTACTGCCGCCACTGCAGCGAAAAAGGCTTGACCTTCTCCACCGACAAACAGGGCAGAGAACAGCTGACGAAAGTGTCCTTTGAAGAAGGCGCGCAGCCGATTGTGTCGTTTGAAAAACCCGAAAAATGCCCGCACTGCGGCGGACACGATTTGGTGCAGGACCCCGACGTGCTGGACACGTGGTTCTCGTCCGCGCTGTGGCCGATGTCCGTCTTCGGCTGGCCGGAAGAAACCGAGGATTTCAAATACTTCTATCCCACCAGCACGATGGTTACCGGGTACGAAATTCTGTACCTGTGGGTGGCCCGCATGGTGATGATGGGGCTGGAGTTTACGGGCAAACTGCCGTTTACGGACGTATTTTTAAACGGTATCGTGCGCGACCGGACGGGGAAGAAAATGTCCAAGTCGCTGGGCAACGTAATTGACCCGCTGGATATGACGGCCAAATACGGCACGGACGCGGTGCGCTTCTCGCTCCTGATGCAGGCGGTGCCCGGCAAAGATATTCCGTATTCCGAAGACAGCATCACCGGCGCGCGCAATTTCTGCAATAAAATTTACAACGCTTCCCGCTTTATCTTAATGAATATGGAAGGCATCCGGGGCCCGCTGGCCATGCCCAAAGACGTTACCGAACTGGCCGACAAGTGGATTTTGGACCGCTTCGCCAACGCCGTTAAAACCGCGCGCGAAGGCATTGAAAAATACAACCTTGCGCTGACGGCCAACACGCTCTACCACTTCCTGTGGGGCGACTTTTGCGACTGGTATGTGGAACTGGCTAAACAGCGCTTCCAAACCGAAGAGAAAGAAAAAGTAATGGCGCTCTGCGTCAACATTCTCTACGGTACGTTAAAGGCGCTGCACCCGCTGATTCCGTACATCACCGAAGAAATCGCCGCTTCCCTGCGCCCGTATGTGGACGAAAAGGAAGAGTTCTTGCTCAACCAGGCCTACCCGCAGTTCAACCCGGCTTTGTGCGATAAAGACGCCGTGCGCAAAATGGAAATCATCCAGGGCGTTACGCGCGAAATCCGCACCATCCGCGCGCAGTTTAACGTGCCGCCGGGCCTTAAAATCTCCGCGGTGCTCTCGGCCAAGGACGAAGCGGACCTCGCCGTCGTCAAAGCCTACGAAGGCTACGTCAAACTGATGGCTAAAGCGGAAAAGCTGGATATCGGCGTAAACCTGGAAAAACCCAAACAGACGGCCACCGCCGTGTTTGAAAACATCGCGGTTTACGTACCGCTCACCGGGCTGATTGACTTTGAAAAAGAGAAAAAACGCCTGGAAAAAGACCTCGCCGCCGCCAAGGCCAACATCGCTTCGCGCGAAGCGCGCCTGGCGCAGGAGAACTTTATCAAGCACGCTCCCAAAGAGCAGATTGAAAAGACGAAAGACGAACTAGCCGCCGCCAAAGTGGCGCTGGCGCAGGTAACGGCGTCTTTGGAGGATTTAGCCTAATGAACAAACTCGTCAAAACCGCCGTATTCGCCACGGCCGCGCTCCTGCCGCTGGCCGCCCAGGCGCAGAATATGGATTGGAAATCCGTTACCCGCTACGACAAAGCGGACGCTAAAAAACAGCTTATGGAGCGTTTCACCAAATACGTTATGTTTGATACGCAGTCCAGCGACCAAACGGATAAAGTGCCCAGCACGCCCGGCCAAACCAAAATGGCCAAAGCGCTGGCGAAAGAACTTAAAAAATACGGAGCCAAAAACGTAAAGGTGGACAAACATTCCATCGTTACGGGAGAGATTCCGTCCAACTCCGCCCGCCAGTCGCCCGTGGTTGCGTTCTTTGCGCATATGGACACGGCGCTGGAAGCCTCCGGCAAAGACGTTAAGCCCCAGGTGCATAAAAACTACCAGGGCGGGGACATTGTCATTAACGCCGCCCAAAACCTGGTGATTAACCCGGCCAATTCCCCCCAGCTCTCCCGCGCGCGCGGACACGATATCGTTACCGCCTCGGGCGGCACGCTCCTGGGCGCGGACGATAAAACCGGCGTGGCGGTTATTATGACGCTGGTCCAATACCTCTACGACCACCCGGAAATGGAACACGGCACGATTAAAATCGCATTTACGCCGGATGAAGAAATCGGCGCCGGCGTGGAAAAATTTGACGTCGCCTCCTTCGGCGCGGACTACGCCTACACCGTAGACGGTATGGACCTGGGCCAGCTGACCGACGAAACCTTCAACGCCAAAGCCTTTACCGCCGTGTTTGAAGGTATGCGCGCCGTACACCCCGGGGAAGCGATGAACTCGGCTTTCTCGGACAATGTACTTATGGCCTCGGACTTTCACACCCTGCTCCCCCGCCACCGCCGCCCGGAAAGCACGGCGGGCCGCCGCGGGTTTATCCTGGTGGACTCCATCACCACGCAGGGGGACCGCACGGAAGTAAAAGGCATTCTCCGCGCGTTTTCGGACGAAGAAACGCAGGACCTGGTAAACGAAGTAACCCGCGCGTTCAATACCGTAAAAGGAATGAACTACAAAGGCACCGGCTTTTCCCTGACGTTTACGGACCAATATAAAAATATGAAAACGCTGCTCCCCCGGCAGGTGGTGGCGCTGGCGGAACTGGCGATGAAGAACGAAGAAATCACCCCCGCGCTGACCGCCGCACGCGGCGGGACGGACGGCTCCGCCCTTTCGGTTATGGGTCTGCCGACGCCGGATATTTTTGCCGGCCAGTTCAACATCCACAGCGAAAGAGAATACGCCGACGTGGACGTGATGGAAGCTTCCCTGCGCACGCTTTTAAGGCTGGTGTCGCTGTGGAATATGCAGGAGCTCCCGGCCCGTTAGTATGTATGTGTTTTTAAAAACCCGCCTTTTACGGCGGGTTTTTTGTTGCCCTTCCGGGCCCCGCGCCGGGGCCGCGCTGTATTGGGAAAAGAGGGCCTAAACCCCTCTAGGTCTTTTGGCCCTTGCGGGTTTTTGCGGCAGATTACTACAATAATAAAAACCAACAGCCGTACCCAAAGGAGCCACTATGCAAATGAAACAGTTGTTCGCCGTCTTGTCTGTTTTCGTATTCGGCGCTTCGTTCGCGGGCCAAGCTTATGCTTCCAGCTTTTCCCTTTCCGCCCCTTATGAGCGCACTTATTTAAAATCTTCCGCCTCCGCACCGCAAGCCAAACTGGCTGAAAAATACCGCGCCGGCATGATACCGCGCTTTGTCAAATACGTGCAGATTGACAGCATGAGCGACAACGCCGCCGAGTGGATGACCCCCGGACAGGAAAAAATGGCCCAGGCCTTATACGAGGACATCCGGGCGTTCGGGTTCCCCACCTATTTATCCGAAGATAAATACATCTATGTAAACATTCCGTCCAATCTTAAAAACCGCAAAGCCCCCGTGCTGGGCCTCAGCGCGCACTACGACACCACGCCCGACATCATCGGCAACAATGTCAAGCCGCAGGTAATTAAGAATTACGACGGACAGCCTATTACGCTTAAAAACAACCACGTCATTGACTTTCAAAGCGATCCCTACCTGCGCAATATGATTGGCAAAACCATCGTAACTTCCGACGGCACCACCAACCTGGGCGCGGACGACAAAGCCGGCGTAACCATTGTGGTTACGCTGCTGCAGACACTGGCCGAAAACCCGAAAATGCCGCACGGCCCCATCCAGGTGGTTATCACCCCCAACGAAGACGTGGGCCGCAGCGCCGAACGCCTGGAGCTGGAATACTACCACCCCGACTACGCCTACGACTTTGACGGCGGCGTAAACGGCGAAGTGGTGGCGGCCAACTTCTCGGCCGACCGCGTGGTGGTTACCGCCCGCGGCGTGAACGGACACCAGTCCTATGCGGCCGAAAACGGCTACCGCAACTCCGCCAAACCCATCGGCGATTTAATTGCCGCCGCCGCTTTGTCCGAAAATCTGCCCAACAACAGCCGCGGCGAACAAGGCTATCTGGAACCGCATCACATTGAATACAATGCGGCCGAAAACACCCACAGCGTGGATTTCCGCCTGCGCTACTTTGACCAAAACGAAGGCAAACGCTACTTGCAGAGAATCCAAGAAAAAGCCGACAGCATCAGCAAAACGCTGGACGTAGCTATTGAAATACAGGTTATCAAACAGTATGAAAACGTGGAATACGGCGTTAAGCCCGAAGCGCTGGGCCTCTTAAAAGCCGCCATGCAGGAAGCCGGCGTAACGCCTAACATCAAAAAAGAACGCGCCGGCACCACTTCGGCCATGATTATGGCCAAACACGGATTCGGCGGCTACACCGTATTCACGGGCCAGAACAATCCGCACGCGTTTACCGAATGGCTCAGCGAAGAAGATATGTTTAAAGCGTATCAGGTAGCCTTGAATTTGGTCAAACAAGTGGCCCAGATGAAAGTAAGCAAATAGCATGAAAATTTTAATCGCCACGGGCAACCCGCATAAGCTAAAAGAACTGACAAATATGCTGCCCGCCAAGCTAAAAAACGGCACGCCGATTGAGTATGTCAGCCTGGCCGACTTTAACGGCCTGGTGCTGCCGCCGGAAACGGGCAGCACGCTGGAAGACAATGCGGAAATTAAAGCCGTTTACGCGGCGCGCGAAAGCGGACTGCCCGCCGTGTCCGACGATACGGGGCTGGAAGTGAAATTTCTGCACGGCGCGCCCGGCGTTCATACGGCGCGTTACGCCGGAGAACACGCGGACGCGGACGACAACAACCGCAAACTGCTCGCCGCCCTGGAAGGGCAGCTTCTGCCCGCGCGCGCGGCAAGCTTTCGCACCGTGGCGTGTCTGGCCACCCCGCAGGGGCGCGTCCAGACCTTTGACGGCACGCTGGACGGATACATCGGCTTTGGATACAGAGGCGAAAACGGCTTTGGCTACGACCCGCTGTTTCTGGTGGAAAACACCAAAAAAACACTGGCGGAGCTGACGGAGAAAGAGAAAAACAAAATCAGCCACCGCGCCAAAGCGTTTAAAAAACTGGCCGACCATTTAGTGCTGCTTAAAGCCAAAAAATAAAATTCATCACGGCAAAGACACCGGGAACCTCTGCTGTACGCGGTTCCCGGTTTTTTATGTCCTGACTACAGGGTTACAGCCCCGCATACACGGCAGACGCACCAATCCACGCTGCACAACCATGGCGCTTTTCTCCCGTAACCGGCGGACGCCCCTCATTTTACAAACGAAATTAGCCGTCGGGGGAGTGAATGGGTACGTTGCTTACAGATACCTCCGGGACGCAAAAAGAGGCAAAGAGCAATCTCTTTGCCTCTGTTCTGTTATTATTAAATCCGGCGTTTACAGTTCAATCACCAGCATGGACGGCTTAACCAAATAAAACAGGTTAATCAGCGCGCCCAAGCTTAAAAACGGACCGAAAGGAATCGCGTCGCCGCCTTTTTTGCCTTTAAAAATCATCAGGAACACGGCATACACCAACCCTAAAAAGGACGCAAATACAATCGTCGTAATCACGCCTTCCCAGCCAATCAGCGCGCCGATGCCACCCATCAGCTTGACGTCTCCTCCGCCCATGGCTTCCTTCTTAAACAACCACGTCCCTAAAAGCGCAATCGCCAGCACGCCAAACAGGCCCACGCCCGCACCCAGCAAAGACGCCAGCTCCTTCTGCCACCACGCGCCCGAAAAGTTCGGGTTGCACCAGGCAAACGCCAAGCCGAGCACAATCATCCCCAGCGAGAAACGGTCCGGGATAATCATAATATCCAAATCAATGACGGACAGAATAATCAGCGCATACACCGCCGCCAACACCACAAACGTCCATACGCTCAGCCCGTAACGCCACACAAACAAAAGCGTCAGCGCGCCGGTAAGCAGTTCCACAATCGGATACTGGATGGAAATGGGGCTTTTGCAGTTTCGGCATTTGCCGCGAAGCGCCAAAAAGCTCAGCACCGGGATATTGTCGTACCAATTGATACGCGCGCCGCAATTCGGGCAGGAAGACGGCGGCCATACGATTGATTTCTCGCGCGGAATACGGTAAATGCACACGTTTAAAAAACTGCCGAACAACAGCCCCAAAACGGTGGCGAAAAGAAGAATAAAAGAATTATCCATAAAACTCCTGTATCCAGTTGCGTCCTGCGGACGTAAAAATCCCCCGCCCAATCCAGCGGGGGAGAAAATCTAGTGCGTTTGCCAGGGCTTGCCGTAGCTGTCTTCTTTGTCGGAATTGACAAAGAAGTCGCCGTAACGCGGGTCGGACGGATCGCTCACGTACGCCCAGCCGCCGGTTTTGGTAAAGCACTGTTCAAAATTGCCGGTGGACACGTGCGAAGAGGGCGGATAGCCCGGCACGGTGGCCTGCGGAATTTTTTCAATATACGCGGGCACGAGGCTCGTCAGGTCGTCCGTCGGATAGGTGCCCTGATGCTCGCCGTAATAAGCGGCAATGGCGCTGCGCACTTTTACCAATTTATGCTTGGTGCTTCCCTCTTGGGCTTTATGCACCAGCGTGAGAAATTTCGGCACGGTAAACCCCAACAGCAGCGCAAACACCACCACCGTAATCAAGATTTCCGTTACCGTAAAACCTTTCCTCATAAACACCTCTACTTAAAGTTCAGCGCGATAAGAGCAAACACCTTTGCGTCGCCCAGCGTATTTTTAATGCTGGAATACTCGTTGGGCTGGTGCGCCATATCGTCTAACTTGGAATACACCACCGCCGGATAGCCCTGGTTGCGCAGATACGCCCCCACGGTGCCCCCGCCCACACCCATCGGGCGCGGCGCGTTTTTGTACACGGCCTTTACGGCGGCCTGCGTCAGTTTGACGACGGCGGCGTTTTTATCCGTCGGTTTGGAATTTTCGTTAATGGGCGTTTCCACTTTCACTTTTACTTTAAATTGTTTTTCAATGCTCTTGGCGATTTTTGCAATCTCCGCCAGCACGTCCGCATTTTTGTAGCAGGGCAGGACGCGGCAGTCCAGGTAAAACACGTCCGTGCCCGGAATGGTGTTGACGTTGGGCACATTGGCTTCGCGTTTGGTCGGCTCAAACGTGCTGGTGCTTTCCGGCGCGAACAATTTGTCTTTCTTGTTAAATTTCTTGTACAAATCGCCCAGTTTCACCACCAGGTGCGCCGAAGCGCGGTGGGCGTTGTTGCCGGAGTGCGGGGTGGACGCGTGCGTCTGGCGGCCGAAAACGGTAAATTTGACCCACAGCATATTCTTCTCGGCGATTTCCACCATCGTCCCTTCCGGGTTTCCGCCGTCGGGCACTAAGAAAGCGTCGTTCTTGCCGAACGTTTTGCCGTGTTTTTTAAGAATGGCGTCAATGCCGTACGTGCTGCCGATTTCTTCGTCGGCGTTCAGCAGAAGGGCATAGGTGCACGGCGGGCGTACGTTGCAGTCCATCATGGCCTTCACGGCCAGCAAGCCGGACACGAGGCCCTGCTGGTTGTCTTCGGAGCCGCGGCCGTAAATTTTGTCGCCTTTGACGACGGCTTTAAAAGGGTCGGTTTTCCACAGCGCCAGGTCGCCGGGGGGCACCACGTCCATATGGGCCATCACCCACAGGGTTTTCTGTTTGTTTTCGCCGTAGTATTTGGCCACGATATTGGGGCGCACTCCGTCCTGGGCTTTGGAATCTTTGATGTTGATGACGTATACTTCGTCAAATTTCATTTTTTTAAGAACGGAAAGCAAATAAGCGGCTTTGGCGTTTTCGCCTTTGCCGCCCTGGTGCGGAGAGACGGCCGGGCAGGCAATCATATTGGTTTGCAAATCTATCACCGTTTGTTTATAGGTGTCAATTTTCTTAAATAATTCTTTTTCCATTTTATCCTCCGGCGGCCGCTTAAAGCGGGTTAGCCACATCGATAAATTCAGTCTGTACGTCAAAGCGTTTGGACACCAGTTCCATTAAAGCCAAAACGCCCGGTTTTTCGGAATTGTAATGACCCAGGGCCACGCAGTTAATGCGGCCCTCGCGGCACCATTCCTGCGCGGGTTCGTCCAGCGCGCCGGTGACGTACAAGTCCAGTTTCTGTCCGATAGCCTGGGGCAGCAGGCTATACGCCCCGCCGCTCACAACACCCACCGTTTCCACCCGTTTCGGCCCGTACGCAAGCACCTGCGCTTTCGCCCCGCAATACGCTTCCAGCGCGCGTACCAGGTCCTCCAGCGGCGCGGGCTGCACCATCCCGCAAAAGCCGATCGGCGTGCCGTGATATTCGCCAAACGGTTTTAACCGTTCGGCCCGCAGGGCGCGCATTAAACAGGCGTTGTGCCCCACCACCGGATGCATATCCAGCGGCAGGTGATATCCGGCCAGGTTGATGTCGTTCTTGAGCAGGAAGGCGATACGGTCGCGAAACAGCCCGGTAATGGGCTGCTCCTGCCCCCACAAAAGCCCGTGATGCACGACGATTAAGTCCGCACCGGCCACTTTTGCCTTGCGAAACAGCTCCAGCGACGCCGAAACCCCAAACACGATTTTGCCCACGCGCGGCGTTCCCGCCACCTGCAGGCCGTTGCGGCTGACGTCGGTGATTTGTGCGCTGTTTAAATACGTATCCAGAAAGCGGATTACGTCTTCGCAATTAACCATAGAATTATGTTATCATTTTATAAGAATGAAAAGAACACTTTTTTTGCTGCTTTTTCTCTTCTCATTTTACTCCTTTGCCCACGGTGAAACCGTCCCTGTCGCGCCCTATCTGCCCGCCCAAAGCTCCGAGGCCGCGAAAAACGCCCCGGTAACGGTGCAGTATCCGCACGAAAAAATGAAGGTTGCGCGCGGGGCGGCCAGCATTTTCCTCATCGGGCAGGTGAACCTGCCCGGACCCGTTACGCTGGACATTAACGGCGAAAACGTACCCGTGCGCGAAAACGGCGCGTTCATCGCGTTTTTACCCGTAAAAAGCGGCGAGTTTGAGTTCCTGCTCACGGCGTCCAACGCCAAGGAAACCGTCCAAGCCGCGCGGCATATCATCGTGCCGGGCGCGGACATTAAAGATTTTACCGCCAAAGCCGAATTTGACCCCGAGGAAGTCTTCCCGCAAACGCCGGTGGAACTGGTGCCGGGCGACGTGGTGGGCCTGTCCGTACGCGGCACGCCGGGGGCGGAAGTGTCGTTTACGCTCTCCGGCCTTAAAGACGCCAAAAACATCCCCATGAAAGAAGACGTTTCCTCCCCCGGTATGTACCGCGCCAAGTACTTAATTGATTTGGAGCAAAAGCCCAAAACCGCCAAAGTAACGTACAAAATGGAAAAGGGCCCCAACGATACGGAAGCCAAAATCATCGCGCCGGCCAAAATAAAAGTGCTGAATTTAAAAGACCCGTTCACCCGCGCCCAAGTATTGGCCCCGGGCGTAAAGCTGCGCAAAATCCCCACCCCGCGCGAGAACCTCTACCCCTTTTACCGCGCTTACGGGGACGTGCTGCTTAACGGACGGATGAACGGGCAGTACCGCATTGCGCTTAACGAAAACGAATCGGCCTGGCTGGAAGAAAATAAACTTAAAACCGCGCTGTTTGCGGGCTACGAGCCGAACCGGATTTCCTCCCTGCGCACGTCTTCGTCCGAAGACAAAACGCGCCTGGCGTTTACGGGCAAACGCCCCGGCCCCATCAGCGTGCACGAATTTAACGACCGCATGGAACTGACGCTGTATTACGTGGAAGGATTTGACGAAAACTACAGCTTTGACACGACCAGCCCCATCGTGGACAGTATCACCTGGTCCCAGCCCGCGCGCGACACGCTGTTGTTTAAGATTTATTTCAAAAAAAATGCAGCTCTTTGGGGCCACGCCTATAATTTTGAAGGAAACGATTTGGTGCTGGACTTAATGCACCAGCCCGTGCTGACGCCGGAAAAGAACGCCCCTTTAAAAGGCGCGCGCATTTTAATTGACGCGGGGCACAGCCCCCGCCGCGCCGTGCCGTACGACGGGGCCGTCGGCCCTACCGGATACCTGGAATACGAGGCCAACCTCGCGCTGGCGGAAGAATTAAAACCGCTTTTGGAAAAAGACGGCGCCACCGTGATTATGACCCGCCAGGGCAAAAACCGCATGAGCCTGCAAAACCGCTACGAACACGCGCTCAAAGAAAAAGCGCACCTGTTCATCAGCCTGCACTACAACGCCCTGCCGGAAACGGTCAACCCGCTGACCCGCGCGCGGGGTTATTCGGTTTATTACAACTATCCGCACAGCTTCCAGCTGGCCCAGTCCGTCTACGACGCATTCACCCGCAACGTACCCCTGCCGGACAACGGTATGATTGCCAACGACGTACTGTTCATCCCGCGCATTCCGCAGATGCCCAGCATTTTGGTGGAAAACGCCTATATCATCCTGCCGGAGCAGGAGGAGATGGCAAAAAGCAAAGAAGGCCGCGCGGCGTTTGTACAGGCATTATATGAAGGCATTTTGAACTTCTACGGCGTAAAAACGGACCCCGTTAAAAAGCCGGCGCGGCGAAACGCATTTAAAAAGCCCGGACGCAATGTACTGATTCCCCATAAATAACAACCCCGCTTTCGGCGGGGCTGTTTGTTTTTATGTATTTAAAACCGTATGCCGGTATGCACGCGGAAGGAAGCGCTCCACCGGTGTTTTAAGTAGAAGTATGCGCCGATTTCCCGGTCAAAATGATATGTCCCTCTCCCTTCCATCCCAATAAACCACGCATCCGTTACATCCGTCTCCACACCCAGTCCAACGGCCGCATACGGCGAATCCTTTCGTTCCCTGCGTCCGCCCAGGTATTCAGTCTTATGTCGGGTAAGCCCCGCCCCAATCAAGATATACGTACGAGGCGCGGTGCTGGGCGTGAGCGTGAACTTGGCCGCCGCTCCCCAGCGTACAAAGCCGTATTTATGCAATAACGGCTCCGCCTCTTCGGAACGCGATACGGCTCCTTCCAGTCCTGCGGATACCCAGGGGGCCAGAGCATATAATACTGTCATCCCCAGGCCGGATTCCGAACGCAGGAGCGTAATGCCGGAAAGTTCTTTGATGGTATTGGAACCAATGAAAGCGTTTGCGGTGATTTCCAGGCGGCTGTCCAAGACGGCGGGCTTGGGCTGGGGTGAATAATAGTAATCTCCGGCACGGTAAATTTGGGAAAATAAAGGGGAATAAGACAGGGGAAGCAAAGCCGCACACAGCAGCAAAATCCGTTTCATATAATAATATTGTAACAAGATATCCCGCCCGACAAAATAATCCAATACCATTACATAAAACACAACCCAAAAATCACCACAAAGCGGATTTTTTTACTTGGAAAAACAAAAAGAGTAGCCAAGAGGCGGAAAAGTTTTTATAATAAATTATATTCAACATAAGGAGTTTTACATAAAAATAAGCCTTAAACGTGGCTTATATACAATTTGAATCTGTTTTTGGAACCGTATGAAGAATACGGTGCGCTGTTGGGATACCAATGGCACATTTTCCCTCCAAAAACAGCCGATTTAGGCACAAGGTAAACGGATTAATTACCCGGTTATCTTGTGCCGAGCGTTTCCTGCCCTTACGGGCAGGGAACCACGGCTGTTTATATTTGGGTTAGGGAAAATGGCTCAAATATAACAGCCGTTTTTGTTTCCCCATTTTTGCTTCTTGTTATAGTCTGAGCCCGACAAAATAATAAGGAGAATATAAATGAAGAACTTAACAAGTCTGCTTGCAGTTTGCCTCATGCTTTGCGCCTGCTCATCCGTAGAATATCACAATGGAAAGAGAGGCGTTTATTTAGGAAATATAGAGGCTGTGGAAATTTTACCGTTGCAGGCGGAAGTGGAAGTAGAAAATACGGTCATCAGCGGGGTAGCTGAATGCGAGCGCTGGTTTTGGTTTTTAACCAAAAAACCAGCTAAACAAACCTATGGCGTAAGTTTGCAGATACCTAACGGCAATTTTTCCCCCAATGCCTGTACGCGTGGAGCCTTATATGACGCTTTGTCCAAAAATAATGCGCAATATATTTTTGCCCCGCGCTATACCGCTGTGAAAAAAGGAAACTGGTGTATTTTGGGTCTTTGTTTGCACCAAGTAAACCAAATTATTGTAACTGGACAAAAAGCCAACATTAAACATGTACGCCAAACACAAGAAGACATTCTGGAACTCCGGCGGAAATCGCCCTATATCAAAGATACTTCCGCCGTTATCCATATTCAGTAAACGGAGTCCTGTATGAAAAAATACTTTTTATGCCTGCTGACCTTGTGCTGGGTTGCGGCGGGAGGCAGTGCAGCCCAGCTCTGCCATGATTTTGACGCGGATATGAACCTGATTACGGTGGATTGTATGACGGGAAAACGCATTATCACCGCAGAGGATAAAGCCCGGGTGGCCCAAGCCAAACAAGAAGCTGCCGATAAACAACGCCGCGCAGCCGAAAAAACCCGGCAGACGCGTATCCGCCAGGCGGAAGCCGAACAAAAGAAAATAGAAAAAGCTATTGAAAAACGTAAAAAAGAATTAGCCCAGCAACGCCAAAAACAGGCGCAACAGCCTAAACGCGTACAGATAGACGGCAAAACCTATTATTTGACGGAACAAGCCCATTCCGGCAACGGTTCCGCTATCCGTGCAGGCGAGTGGATGTTATCCGTTTATGGCGGAGCCGGGACTTATCTAAGCGGTAAAGTACAAACAGGACAGACTCAAATTAACGCCAAGCAGGTGGTACTTTGGAGCGGCGGGCTGTCAGGAATGTATTTTCTAAATTCATATTTTGGGATAGGCTTAGGCTTGGAAACAGACCAAGCCCCCGAATCTGACCGACAAGGCACGTCCTATTCTTATTATGGGAAGTCCACGTCTAAGGTATCGTTATATAAAGCTATGCTGCTGGGCCGCTTAAACCTCAATCCCGCCCATCCCGTGCGGTTATACGTACCGTTTGGGATTGGGTATGGTTATGTGCAGGATAAGCAAACCCATACGGAGTATGTCTATAATGGCATGTATACTTCCGCTGTCAATAATAATGCTACACATACGGATTCTACACTTGTGTACTTTGCGGGGCTGGGGTTGGAATTTGATTTAACCGCCACGGTCTCTTTAGGGTTGGAGGGGCGGTATAATCGGTTTGAATATGCCCACGAAACCTTTGCCTATGTAAATGGTCTGGCCAAAGTAAATATTAAGTTTTAACCGCCTTTAAACCAAAAACCCGCCTATCAAGGCGGGTTTTTTGCTATATAATAAAAAATCCGCTGAAAAGCGGATTCTATTAAAAAGTACCGGGGAAGGGACTTGAACCCTTAAGCCCGAAAGGGCAATGGTTTTTGAGACCATCCTGTATACCAATTCCAGCACCCCGGCATTAAATCTATATATTTATTTTAGCAAATTTTCACATAAAATAAAATTCTTCCGCCCTATGCCCCCGCACCCCTAAAAAGGCCTCCCCCGTTCTGCCCGCAGGCGGCCGCCCCGTATACAAGCGGATATCCGTCCTCTGTCCCGTTCTCTCCGCATTACCAAAAAAACGCCGCCCCAAAAAGAGGCGGCGCCTGCTCACAAAAAGCACTTTTAAAATTTCAGCATAGACGTATATTCTTTTAACCGTTTGTTAATGTCGCGCTGAGTTAAAGAAGCCAACCGCTCCACGCTAAACGATTCAATGGTAAACGAAGCCATCACGTTGCCAATCATCATCGCGCGTTTAATGGCGCTTAAGCTGTTCCAGTTTTTTAAACTCGCCAGGTAGCCGGTAAACCCGCCGCCGAAAGTGTCGCCCGCGCCGGTAGTATCGTGCACGTGCTCCAAAATATAAGGCGGCAGCTGGGCAATACCCTTTTTGCTGACGAGCATCGCGCCGTTGGAACCAAGCTTAATCACCACATACTTCACGCCCTTTTCCAACAGCATGCGCCCCGCTTTAATCAGGTTGTATTCCCCGGTCAGCTGGCGCGCTTCGGTTTCGTTTAAAAAGAAAATATCAATCCGCTTAACCACTTCCAACAGCGCGCTTTTTTTGGAAGAAATCCAATAATTCATCGTATCGCACGCCACCAGCCGCGGCTTTTTAACCTGCTTTAAGACGGAAAGCTGGAGCTCCGGATCAATGTTGGCGAGAAAAACGGCTTTGGCGTTTTTCTGCTCTTCGGTCAGCACCGGGTTAAAATCCTGGAATACGTTTAAATCCGTAAACTGGGTAACGGCGGTATTGAAATCTTTATCATAACGGCCGCCCCAATGGAACGTTTTGCCTTTTTTCACTTCCAGGCCCGCCAAGTTTACCTTGCGCTTGATAAAAGGCGCGCGGTCCTCGTCGGTAAAATCGGTGCCCACCACGGCCACCACACACGGGCTGGCGAAATAGCTCGCGCAGACCGAGGCGTAGCTGGCCGCACCGCCCAGCACGCGTTTGACGCGTCCGTTGGCGTTTTCAATGGTGTCAAAAGCGACGGATCCCACTACCAATACTTCGTTATTCACGCGTTAGTCCTGTAAAAAAGTTTTGATTTCTACTTCGTTGTTGAACTGGTCAAAAAACGCCTTTTGGGCGGTTTCCATTTTCGTGTCCATCAACTGTGCGGCGAAGTCCGCCTTGTTTTCGTCAAAATTTTTCAAATTGCCGTGCTGCACTTTATACGCGTGCTTGATTTCTTCGGGCGTGAGTTTATAAAAAGAATACAGCACGCCGCGGAAGCGGTCCGCCAGCTTGCCCTTGCGCAGCTGCGCTTCAAACTCTGCCGGGGTCAATCCCACGGAGCGTTTCAGCGCATATTCGTAAGCGGTTTTGTTGAACTGTCCGTTTTGGGCGAAGAAAGGCGAAGTTTGGATATCGTAGGCCACCTCGTAGTCGGACACTTCCAGCCCGGCTTTGTGCGCGGCCTGGTTTAACACTTCCTCGCTGATCAGCGCAGCCAACAGCTGCTGGCGCAGGTATTTCATCATATCTTCGTCCACGTCCACGCCCTGGTTGCGAAGCGCGCGGGCGCGGTCTTCGGTTACGCGGTACAGTTCGCGGTAAGTAATGTCGGCCGAGCCCACCTGCGCGGCGGTGCTGCTGAAGTTGCCGCGGCGGTACGCATCCGCCCCCAGGTATACGATACTGCCCAGGAAAAACGCCAGCGTGATGATAAGAATGACTTTTTTGTATTTAATCAGAAACGAAATCATATGGAAAAACTCCCGTTGTTATTTGTCTTCTTCGTCTTTGTCTTTTTTGGCGGCTTCTTCTTCCGTCCCGCCGCCGATGACGCACTGTCCGTCAATGCGTCCGCCTTCTTCCACAATCATTTTTTTGGCGCGGATATCGCCCTTAATGGAAGCGGCGGCCAGCACTTCAAGCATTTCGGCGCAGACGTTGCCTTCAATCACGCCCCCGCACACGACGATTTCCGCCGTTACGTCGCCCACGATTTTGCCGTCCGTCCCCACGATAACGTGGCGGGCGTTGTCCACGGAGCCTTCCAGGGTGCCGTCCACGCGCAGGGAACCCTGCACGCTAAGCGTGCCCTGAAAATAACACTCCGCACTGACTACGGAAAAATGTTCGCCGGACGAGAAATCCGAGTCCTTCTTTAAAAATCCCATAAACGTCCTCCTTAGGTTTACTTGAAATAGTCCCGCGGATTGACGGCCTGGCCGTCTTTCCATACTTCGTAATGCAAATGCGTGCCGGTAGAACGGCCGCTGGAGCCCATCGTGGCGATTTTGTCGCCGCGTTTTACCACATCGCCCGCTTTAACGCGGATAAGCGTGGTGTGGGCGTAAAGCGTGGAATAACCAAAACCGTGGTCCACCAAAATGGCCTGCCCGTAGCTGGGCACCCATCCCGCGTGGCGCACGACGCCGTCCGCGGTTACCACAATCGGGCTGTCGGGCTTGCCCGCAAAATCAACGCCGTTGTGCCGCTTGGTGGAACGGCGGCCGAACGGATCTAAGCGGTAGCCGAAGCCGGAGCTGATCCGTGCGGTGGACGGGCGGATGGACGGCGTGGAGTTTAATCCCTCGCGGCGGTTGGCAAAATACCAAGCGATTTCCTGGAAACTGGCCAGCCGTGTTTTGGCGGCGTCCTCAATAGAATCAATATAATGGTCAAATTCGTCGGTGTCCAAATCTTTCAAGTCCTGCCCCAGCATAGCTTTAAAGCGGGCGTCTTCTTTTTCTTTGGCTTCTTCCCACCCTTTGGGCAGGTTGATAAATTTACCGCCGGGCATACCCAGCATTTGACGCATTTGGGTGTCGGTGGTGCGGGTGAGCTCCAGGTATTTGCGGCCGCGTTCCAGTTCGTCGGCGATAAGCTTCATTTTCACGCGCATTAAATTATTGTCGGCCTTGGTAATATTATAGTCGTACGCGCGGATAAAAAACAGGAACCCGCACAACGTAACGAGCAGCCACAATACAAACACCAGCACGAGCGTAAGCACGCGCACTTTGAATTTTTTGGAAGACCCCAGGCGCGGCATAATCAGAATGTCCACGCGCTCGCCCAGCAGTCTTGCCAAAGAATTGATTAATTTACCCATCTTTTGTATTCTATCATATACAAAGCCCGCAAGGGCGGATTTAACGCCGTTACAGGAGAAAAAATGAAAAAATTATTGCTTTTAACCGCCGCAGCCGTATTGGCGGCGGCTTGTATGAGACTGCCGGAAGTGCCCACGCTGGGCACCGTAGAACTGCCCGTGGCCGCCGAAGAAGAAGCGGTGTGGACTTCCGCCGATTACGAAGGCAAACCCGTGCTGGTGGTGTTTATGGGTTCCTGGTGCCCGTATTGCAAAATGTCCATGCCGGCCGTAAACGCGGCGGCCGAAGCGTACGACGGCAAAGCCGAAGTGGTAAGCGTATTTATGGACGCGGACCCCGAAACCGTCATAAAAGTGGCCAAAGAACACAACTTAAAAGCCAAGGCGCTCTACAACGGGGGCGCGGTGGCGCAGGAAATGGAAGTAACGGGCCTGCCGCATGCGGCGTTGTTTGATAAAAAGCACCGCGCCGTAAAAGTGTGGGAAGGCTTCAGCCCCACGCTGGAACAGGAATTTAAAGAACACCTGGAACGCTTAACCAAATAAACCTTCGTCCCGCCGCAAGGCGGGACTTTTTCATGGGAGAAAGCATGACGGTTATCCTGGCTATTATCATTTTAGCGGAATTTATTTGGCTGCTTGCCCTGCAGGACAGCCTGGGCGGCCTGCGTTTTAAAATAAGACAGCTTGAAAAACGTCTGCCGCAGCAAACGGCCGAAACCGCGGAAAACGCTCCGGCCCAAACGCCGGTATCACAAGCGGCGCCCGCGACGCAAACGGCTGCCGGGCAAGAGGAGCCCGCCGTCCGGCAGGAACGCGCGGCAGAGCCGGCCAAACCGGCTTCGCCGGCCCCGCAGAAGCCCGATTTTACCGTTGCGAAACTGTTTTCGTGGATTGGCGGATTTACGCTCCTGCTCGGCGTTATTTTCTGGATTAAATACGCCATTGAAAACGATTTGATTTCTCCCGAACTGCGTATTGCGGCCAGCATGCTGCTGGGCGTGGGGTTGTGGACTGTGGGCGCGCTTATTCAAAAGCCCGCGCTTAAAACTACGTCCGACACGCTGTGCGCCAGCGGCCTGTGTATTTGTTACGCCGCGCTGTTTTCGGCCTATTATTTTTATCAGCTGCTCGGCCAGCCGGCCGCGTTTATCCTGCTGGGCCTTACCGCGCTGGCCGCGTTCGGCACCGCCGTGTGGAGAAACGCAAAATATATCGGCTTCCTGGCGCAAATTATCGGGTTTTTAACGCCCTTTTTATTCCCGTCTAAAGACCCCAACCTGTTTTTCCTGCTCTCTTACTTTGCGTTTATCAATGCGGCGGCCGCCGCCGCGGCGTTAAAACGCGGCTGGAACGGGCAGATTTTCTCCTCCGCCGCGTTCACCGCGCTGTGCCTGCTTTTTGTGGTGCCGGGAATGAAGAACACGCCCGAGGCCCTGCATATTTTGATGGGCTTTACGCTTTTTTTCGGCGCGTTATACGGCCTGGCGGCTTTTCTGCGCCGGAAAGGAGAATTTTTATTGGCGGCCTGCGTTTTAACCGCGCTGGTGCAGTTTGAATACCTGATTTTGTTCATTTGCACTTCTTCATACGGCAAGACCCTGCCGTTTTGTATTTGGACGGCGGCGGGGTGTGCCTTGTTCGCCGGTGCGCCGTTTGATTTCAAAGAACGCTTTTTTGCGGACAAATTTGCCTGGGCTGCCGTCTCCGTGTCCGGCGCGGCGGCCTGCCTGATTATCCTCCTGGCCCTGCGCCACGCATGTGATTGGAACAACGGCCTCGTCCCCTTGCTGTTTGCCGCCGCTTACGGCTTTATCGCCGCACATGTATACCGCTGGCAGCCGCTTGATGAGGGCATACAGCGCCTGCGGCTGACGTGGCTGGGCGGCGCGGCCGCGCTGTTTTTCACGCTGGCGGTGGTCTGCCAGCTGGAACGCGCCTGGCTGACGCTGGCGCTGGCGGGCGAAGGCTGTGCGCTTATTTGGCTGAACCATAAACTCGGCCACGGGGGCCTTACAGCGCTGGGCAAATGGCTGTTGGGCGCGGTATGCGTGCGGCTGGCGCTGAATCCGGCGGTGCTGGATTATTACGCCGGCGCCACTAAAATTTTCAACTGGTATTTGTACGCTTACGGCCTGAGCGCGGCGGCCATGCTGCTGGCGGCGCGCGGATGGCTGCCCCGCAAGGATGCCGGGTCCATTCATTTCTTACAGGCGCTGGCGGGCATCACGCTGTTTGCGCTGGTGAACATTGAAATAGCGGACTATTTTTCCGCAGGCGGCACGCTGGAGTTTGAGCTGTTTGGCGACGTAACCGCCGCCGCGGCCTACACCGTGGCCTGGGCGGTATGCGGCGCGGTATGCCTGTTCCTCGCGCTGGGCGACGCCAAAAGCTGGCTGCACAAGGCCGGGCTGGGGCTTGTGGCGGCGGCGCTGGCCAAATTGTTTTTGTCCGACGTGTGGAAGCTGGAAACGTCGTCGCGCATTATCGTACTGATTGGCGTAGCGGTCATTTTGATGGCGGTATCGTTTGCCTACCAGCAGTTCCGCGCGTCCAAGCGCAACCCGCCGGAAGAAGAGAAATAAACATTCTGACACGCCAAAAAGCCCCCGTTCACCGGGGCTTTTTTATGGCATATTGTTATTTAAACACACCGTCGGAAGTGCCGGTAATAGCCTTGCACATCTCCGGAACAATGGGATTGCCGCTTTTATACTGACATTTACGTGTCACAGTCCCATCTGCCGCCACGGATAATAAAATACCATAATCCAACTCCCCTCCCACAATATCCACCCCGTTCTTGGCACGAGAGGCAAAAGCTGTAAAGGTACTGGTGGCCAACGGATGTACGCTGACATCAAACTGCCAGTCGTTGGTGACAAAGGTATTTGCAGCATCTGCTTGTATGTTGGGCATTGCCACATCCAACTGGGTTAAATCCCCGGTATATCCGCCCGTCGCCAGTTTATACGCTTTTTGGGCGTTCAATAAATTATTCAGCAACCGTAACGCTTCGGACGCGCGGGATTTTTCCACCGCTTTGGTATATTCCGGCAAAGCCACTGCGGATAAAATACCAATAATAAGCACCACCACCAACAGTTCTATTAACGTGAAACCTTTTTGCATAGAAACTCCCGAGAAAACGCAAATTTGCCCGGCGCAGGAGCCATACAGGAAGGATAACAAAGCGGGCCGTGCTTTACCCACTTTATCAAAAAAAAAAAACGAGTCAAGCCCCCCTTCCAGGGGATGGTTTTCTATGCGGATACATCCGACTAATTGAGCCACACTGTCTAAACAATGTCGCCAAGCAACGTAACAGCAAGAAATAAACATCCCCCGGCGTAGCCGGGGGTTTTTCTCAATACGGGCGTAGCCCTCT